>DATINU010000294.1:0-11326 GCA_035473955.1 Allosphingosinicella sp. | reverse complement strand
TGGTGGCCGGCGCTGCTCCAAGATTGGCAAGGCGGGCCGCCCACAAGCAGCGGCAGATCGCCGCGGCGAATGCTCGCTTTCGCGAGTATATCTTTCCCGCGAAGCCGTCGTACGTCAGCCTGTTCGACGTGTGCCCGTCTGAATGCGGGTTTGCAATCGTGGCCAAACCTGTTGTTGAGCAGCGTTTCCACAGCCGGGCCGTCGATGTCGGAGGCATAAACCGAGGTCCAGCCTGCGCCCTCTAAACCGATATCGAGGCCGCCGGCGCCTGAAAAAAGCGAGGCGAATGAAGCGCTTGTCATCCCTTTTCCCCTCAAGCAAACGCTTGGCAACTGTGATATCGGCGCGCTTGCGTATCAGCAACGGTTTTCCGACCCCAAAAATGTTGCGCTGAAGGCACAGCTGATTCGTTCCCTTCACGTTCTATAAGAACATACGCGGAACACAAGGGTTCCTTCGCTTACGACCTGGCGAGGTGCTTGATCGCCCTACGGGCAGCAGCTGCTCGGGATCGGTCGCCGATAAGTGAATCGAATAGTATCGCATATAACCTATTCGGCTCGTTTCAAAAATAAAATCATTCCAATGTAGGAAATGGCCTGCCACACCGATTCGCTTGGGGGAGGCAGTGAGATCCCGGCCTGCGCCGGGATGACGGTGAGCGGCGAGGTCGGTGGCGCGATGGCGAGACGGAAGCGGGGGCGGGCGGTGCCCCTTTGGGTGAAGCCGTTTCTGGCGGGGCTCAGGCGGACGGGGAATGTCGAGGCGGCGGCGCTGCTGGCCGGGATCGACAAGAGCACAGTCTATCTTCGGCGCAAGGCGGAGCCCGGCTTTGCCGTGCGGTGGGCGGCGGCGCTGGCGATGGGCAAGGCCACGGCGGGGCGGCGGAGGCGGCCTCCCAAGCGGGTGCCGGTGGAGCTGATCCTGCGGGACGGCAAGCATGGACCGCGCTTCGTGCGGGCGGCGGCGGGGCGGTGGTCGGCGAAGGTCGAGGCGGTGTTTCTCGCCATGCTGGCGCGGACCGGCTGCGTGCGCTGGGCGGCGGCGGCGGCCGGGATGTCCGCGAACGCGTTCTACCAGCGTCGCAAGGCCTATCCGCGCTTCGCCGCCGATTGGGCGGCGGCGGAAGCGGCGTCGGAGCAACGAATTCCGGGCTTCCTGACCGCGGCGACGGTGGCGAGCTTCGACCCCGAGGTGGCCGAAGAACTGGCCGGGGAGGACCTGCCCCGGGTCAGCATCGCGGAGGCCATTCAGATCGCGAAGCTGAAGGGGCTGGGGGCGGGCGGCGCGGCCAAAGCGCAGCGGGGGCAGGCGCGGCCGCTGCCGAGCATCGAGGCGGTGCGCGACGAGGTGCTGCGGCGGATCGCGGCGATCCGGCGGCACCGGGAGGAGGGCGGCACATGGCCCTGATCGCGGGGCGGGAGACGCTCGAGGCGCTGCTTGCGCTGCCCGGGGACGAGGCCGCGCGAATCCTTGGCGAATTGGATGACGCGGCGCTCCGGCGGCTGCTCGGCGAGTGGCCCGCCTGGGTGCGGTCCGGGCAGGAGCCGCCCCAGGGCGACGACTGGCGGATCTGGCTGATGCTGACCGGGCGCGGCTTCGGCAAGACGCTAGCCGGGGCGCAATGGGTGAGCGCGCTGGCGCGGGCGCAGCCGGGGGCGAGCATCGCTTTGGTCGCGGCGACGCCCGACGAGGCGAGGCGGGTGATGATCGAGGGGCGGAGCGGGCTGCTCGCCGCCGCGCGGGCGGACGAGGCACCGGTGTGGGAGCCGAGCCAAAGGCGGCTGCGTTTCCCGTCGGGCGCGGAGGCGTTCGTCTATTCCGGCGCGAATGGCGAGGCGCTGCGCGGGCCCGAGCATCATTTCGCCTGGTGCGACGAGCTGGCGAAATGGCGGCAGGCGGAAGCGGCGTGGGACAATCTGATGCTGGGGCTGCGGCTCGGCGAGAGGCCGCGGGCGCTGGTGACGACGACGCCGAAGGCGATCCCGCTGCTGCACGCGCTGATCGCCGATCCGGGCACGGCGCTGACCGGGGGCGTCAGCGCGGCCAATCCGCACGTCTCGCCGGTCTGGCTGGGGGATATGGAGCGGCGGCTGGCGGGGACGCGGCTCGGGCGGCAGGAGCTCAAGGGGGAGCTGTTCGCGGATGTCGAGGATGCATTGTGGTGGCGGGAGATGATCGAGAAGGCGCGAAAAGACCCTCACCCCAACCCTCTCCCGCAAGCGGGAGAGGGGGCGATGCGGCGAGTGGTGATCGGGGTCGATCCGCCGGCCTCGGCGGGCGGGACGTGCGGGATCGTCGCCTGCGGGATGGACGCGGCGGGGCGGGCCTATGTGCTCGGCGATCACAGCGTTGCGGGCGCCTCGCCGCGCGGCTGGGCGCGAAAGGTCGCGGGGGCGGCGGAGAGCTGGGGGGCGGACCGGGTGATCGCCGAGCAGAACAATGGCGGCGACATGGTCGGAAGCACGCTGGCCAGCGTCGCGGGCGTGCCGCCGGTGAAGCTGGTCAGCGCCAGCCGGGGCAAGATCGCCCGGGCCGAGCCGATCGCGGCGCGCTTCGAAGCGGGGCAGGCCTGGTTCGCCGGGCGCTTCCCGGCGCTCGAGGACCAGCTCTGCGCGATGACCGCGGACGGCTATTGCGGGCCGGGCAGATCGCCCGATCGGGCGGATGCGTGCGTGTGGGCGATGACCGAATTGTTCAAGCCGCGGGGCGAGCCGAGCGTCAGGCGGCTCTAGCGATTATGCGGGGCCGGCGCTTTGGTGTAGGGCCGGGCGACAGGGGGAAGGCCATGGCGGAACGTTTCGAACGGCACCGGCAGCCCTGGACCTCCGAGGAGATCCAGAAGCTGCACCTGCTCGCCAAGAAGGGCGTCGCCCTCAAGGCGCTTTCGAAGGCGCTCACCCGCAGCGAGGAATCGATCCGCGACCGCGCCAAGGCGGACAAGCTGAAGATCGCCAAATTGCGCTGAGAGAGGGGCTGAGAGAGGTGGGGCGGACCCACCGCGGTGAGCCCACCCCGTCCGGACGCACGCGTAGCCTAGGCCGTGGCGCCCTGCGGAGTCTGTAACGCAGGCCGGCGAAGAAGGTTCAGCACCGCTCAGCGCTCTCCAGCCAGATGCGGGACGAATCCGGGCCGCTTCCCTGGCTCGTATTGCGGCGGATGCAAAGGTGGGCGCCGGGCGCCAGCACGATCGAGCCTTCGCCGCTAAACTCCCTCCCGACGATGCCCGCGGGCGTTCGAACATGTTCTCCGCCCCGGATCACGTACAACGCCGTCCGGTTCGTGGCTGGAACCTCGATACGGCCCGATGGGTGCGGGGCGTTGAGCCGCAACCGCCCGGCGAACTGCCCGTCAAGGTGAAGCTCCACCCATTCATCGATCTGTTCGCCTCCCAGACCATCGATAAGCACCAGCGGTTCCCGGGCCGGCGCCGCGGGATTTTCAGTGGCGGTCAAGCTGTTGCGCGAGGAATCCTCGCCGGTCGGCAGCAGGCTGTAGCCGAGCCCCAAGAATAGGCAGATGCCGCCAAAGGCGCCCGCCAAGATGCGGGACAGATTGGACAATGTCGGTATCTTCAGCTCTTTGATCTCAAGACCGCCCCCGACGATGGCGGAGCCCATGAAGATAAGCCCGACTATGAGAAGGATGGTCTGCGCCGACATGTCGCGCTCCTTTCTTCTCCACGACTTACAGCAAAAGGCGCGGAGGCGCACTCGAAGGCTGCTTCGCGAGGGTCCCGCCGCCGGTGCCTGCGGATCGAAGCGCGGGCGACGAACGGCGGCTCAGCGGCCCGGCAGCTGCCAGGCTACGCTGCCTTCGTCCGTGCCGCTTCTCGGGTTGCCGGCTTCGTCGCGGGCCGGGCGGTAGCGGAGCCGCTCGGTGAGCAGGCGGCAGGTGGTCTCGTCCTGGCGCCGCGAAACCTTGACTTCGCGCGCCCGATCCGCTCTAGGCGGCGGCGCGAGACGGGGCTTTGCTCCGTTCTTTGCTTTTATGGGGTTTGGGCCGTCCCCCGTCACGACCGCCCGGCCGGATGTACCTGAAACGGCGTCCGGACGAACGAAGGAAGTCTATCATGCGCCATCGCGTCGGCGGCCGTAAGCTCGGCCGCACCGGTCCGCACCGCATCGCCATGTTCCGCAACATGGCCGCGGCGCTCATCAAGCACGAGCAGATCACGACCACGCTTCCCAAGGCGAAGGAGCTTCGGCCCTATGTCGAGAAGCTGATCACGCTGGCCAAGCGCGGCGGGCTTTCCAACCGCCGCCTCGCCCATGCGCGGCTGCTCGACGACACCCAGCTGGTGAAGCTCTTCGACGTGCTCGCCAAGCGCTACCAGGACCGCGACGGCGGCTATACCCGCGTGCTCAAGGCCGGGATCCGCGCCTCGGACGCGGCGCCGATGGGCGTGATCGAGCTGGTCGACCGCGATCCGGCCGCCAAGGGCCTGGATTCGGGCCCGGTGATGGGCGCCGACGAGGGCGAGCTCGAGGCGGCGTAAGCGCTGCTCCGGTTCGGACACGGAAAGGGCCTCTTCGGGGGCCCTTTTTCGTGCGGGGCGCCAAGGACTCCGCACCTAATAGTTTTGCCGCGGTAACAATTAGCGGCTTCACACGACCGTCATCCCGGACTTGATCCGGGACCCATGAACGCGGATTTTGCGAACTGGTTGTGCGCCGTGTTCATGGACCCTGACCTTCGTCAGGATGACGCAGAGCCTCGGAGCCAGTCGGCCAGCGCCTTCTGCTCCTTCGCGTTCAGCTCCAGGCCGAGCTTGGTGCGGCGCCAGAGGATGTCTTCGGCGGTGCGGGCGAACTCCACGTCGCGAAGATAGCGGACTTCCTTTTCGTAGAGGCCGGCGCCGAAATGGCGGCCGACGTCCTTGAGCGAGGCGGCGCCGTCCAGCAGCGTGTCGAGGCGGGTGCCGTAGGCGCGGGCGAGGCGATCGAGCAGGGGGGCGGGGAGCCAGGCGGCGAGCCCGGTGAGACGGGCGTTGAAGGCGGCGCTGATGTTGCCGCCGGGGATGGTCGAGCTGGTCGTGAATTTGAGGCCGCTTATGCCGAGCTTGTCGAGCGCTTCGAGGGCGAGGGCGCGGGCGGTGGTGATCTTGCCGCCGAAGACGGAGAGCAATTTCGGGCCCGGTCCGGGGTCCAGCTCCAGATGATAGTCGCGGGTGACGTCCTTCGCCTGCGATGCGCCGTCGTCGTAGAGCGAGCGGATGCCGGAATAGGCCCAGATCACGTCGGCGGGGGCGATTTGCTTCACGAAATAGGCGTTGGCGGCTTCGCAGAGATATCGGGTTTCCTCGGGCGTGATCGCGGCGTCCTCGGGGCGGGTGACGGGGATGTCGGTGGTGCCGATCAGGCTGCGTGTCCCATAGGGAAGGGCGAAGACGACGCGGCCGTCGGGCTCGTGCTGGAAGATGTAGGCGTGATCGCCCTCCCAGAGGCGGGGAACGACGATGTGGCTGCCCTTGACGAGGCGGGCGGCGCTGCGGCTGGCGCTGCCGAGGCGGCCGCGCAGCACCTCGGCGACCCAGGGGCCGGCGGCGTTGACGATCATGGCGGCGGAGACGGTGCGGCCGCCGGAGAGCTCGGCCAGCCAGCGCTCGCCGTCGCGGCGGGCGGAGAGGAGTTCGGTGCGGGTGGCGATCTCGGCGCCGCGCTCGTGCGCGTCGAGCGCGTTGAGGACGACGAGACGGGCGTCGTCGACCCAGGCGTCGTAATAGGAGGCCAGGCGGAAGCCGGGCTTCAGCGCCGGATCTTCGGCTTTCTCCCGGCGCGAACGGGGCAATTCGTCGCGGCCGCGCAGCAGATCGTAGAGGAGGAGGCCGAGGCGGAGCAGCCAGAAGGGGCGGCCGCCGGGCGGATCGGGCAGCACGAACTTGAGCGGGCGGACGAGATGCGGCGCGGTGGCGAGCAGGACGGCGCGCTCATGCAGGGATTCGCGGACGAGGCGGAATTCATATTGTTCGAGATATCTGAGGCCGCCGTGGATGAGCTTGGAAGAGGCGGAGCTGGTGTGGGACGCCAGATCGTCTTTCTCGACCAGCAGCACGTGCCGGCCGCGCCCGGCCGCGTCGCGCGCGATCGCCGCGCCGTTGATGCCGCCGCCGATGATCAGGAGATCGAAGCTGTCCATGGGTTCCCTCTAACGTCATGCTGAACTTGATTCAGCATCCATGAACACGGATGGTGCCGGTTCGCGCAGGCCGTGTTCATGGGTCCTGACTTTCGTCAGGATGACGTAGGGAGTTGGAATGGGCCAAGAGCTGATCCTCGTCATCGATGCGGGCACGACGAGCACGCGCGCGATGCTGTTTTCGCGGGACGGGGCGTGCCTCGGCGTCGCGCAGCGGGAGCTGGGGCAGCATTATCCGCGCGCGGGCTGGGTCGAGCATGATGCTGGGGAGATCTGGGCGTCGAGCCTCGCCTGCGCGGGGGAGATGGTCGAAAAGGCCGGGGGCGCCGGGCGGATCGCGGGGATCGGGATCACCAACCAGCGCGAGACTATCGTCTTCTGGTCGCGCGCTACCTGGGAGGCGATGGCGCGGTCGATCGTCTGGCAGGACCGGCGCACGGCCGAGCTCTGCGCGGGCCTGAAGGCGGCCGGGCACGAGGCGGCGGTGCAGGCGAAGACCGGGCTGTTGCTCGATCCTTATTTCAGCGGCAGCAAGATCGCCTGGGCGATGGCGAACTGGTCGCAGCTGCGCGCGGCGGGCGAGGATCTGTGCATCGGCACGGTGGAGAGCTGGCTGGCGTTCAAGCTGACTGGGGGCCTGCACATTTCCGATGCGACCAACGCCTCGCGGACGGCCTTGATGGATATCCATAAGGGCGAGTGGGACGAGGCACTGCTCGACCTGTTCGAGACGCCGCGCGGGGCCTTGCCCGCGATCGTCGATTGCGCGGGGCGCTACGGCGAGACGGGGCTGTTCGGGGCGCCGATCGCGATCACCGGCATGGCGGGCGACCAGCAGGCGGCGGCGATCGGGCAGGCGTGCCTTTCGCCCGGCGACACCAAGGGCACCTACGGGACCGGGGCGTTCGTGCTCACGCACACAGGGGACAAGGCGCCGGTTTCGCAAAGCCGGTTGCTGACCACGGTGGCCTGGCAGCTGGGCGGCAAGCGGGCCTATGCGCTGGAAGGATCGGTGTTCGTCGCCGGCAGCCTGATCCAGTGGCTGCGCGATTCGCTCGGGATCATCGCCAAGTCGCCCGAAAGCGAGGCGATGGCGCGCTCGGTGGCGGACAATGGCGGGGTTTACCTGGTGCCGGCGCTGGCGGGGCTTGGCGCGCCGCATTGGCGGCCGGAGGCGCGGGCGGCGATTTCGGGGCTGAGCTTCGCCAGCGGGCGGGCGCATGTGGTGCGTGCGGCGCTGGAGGCGCAGGCCTATCAGACGCACGATCTGATGACCGCCTTCGCCGGCGACGGCGCGGCCTGGGAGCGGCTCAAGATCGACGGCGGGATGAGCGCGAACGACTGGCTGGCGCAGGACCTGGCGGACGTGCTCGAGCTGGAGGTGGAGCGGCCCGATTTCGTCGAGACGACGGCGCTGGGGGCGGCGATGCTGGCCGGCGTGGGGGCGGGGCTGTTCGGCTCGCTGGAGGAGGCGGCGGCGATGCGCGGGGCGGTGCGGAGGTTTGCGCCGGCGATGGACGGCGAGACGCGGGTGGCGCGGCTGGCGGGGTGGCGCACTGCTGTCGAGGCCGTTCTAGCGTCATCCTGAACTTGATTCAGGATCCATGAACGCCGGCTTGTGAGAACCAACATGCTCCGTGTTCATGGGTCCTGACTTTCGTCAGGATGACGTAGCGAACTCACCTATGTGGATGGCGACCAGCTGTCGTCCAGCATCTTGATGATCGCGGAGAAATCCTTGTGGCCGCCGCCCAGCGCCTCGGCGAAGCGGGCGTAGAGGGTTTCGGCTTCGGCGCCCATCGGCGTGTAGGCGTCGACGCTTTGGGCGGCCTCCATGGCGAGGCGGAGGTCCTTCAGCATCAAAGCGGCCGCGAAGCCGCCTTCATAATCGCGGTCGGCGGGGGTTTCCGGGCCGACGCCGGGGACGGGGCAGTAGGAGGTCATCGACCAGCATTGGCCGGAGGCTTTGGAGGAGATGTCGAAGAAGGTCTGCAGATCGAGGCCGAGCTTCTTCGCCATGGCGAAGGTCTCGCAGGTCGCGGCCATGGAGGCGCCGAGCAGCATGTTGTTGCAGATCTTGGCGGCCTGGGCCGCGCCGGGGGCGCCGGCGTAGATCACGGCCTTGCCCATGAGCTCGAGGAAAGGGCGGGCGCGGGCGAAGGCCTCGTCCGTGCCGCCGACCATGAAGGTGAGGCTGCCCGCCTCGGCCGCGGCGATGCCGCCGGAGACCGGGGCGTCGACCATCGCGTAGCCGGCGGCCGCGGCCTTTCCGATCTCCTCGCGGGCGGTGGCGACGTCGATCGTCGAGCAATCCATCAGGATGGCGCCGGCGGGGGCGGCGCCGATGACGGAGGATTCGTAGACGTCGCGGACGTGGCGTCCGGCGGGGAGCATGGTGACGACGGCGTCGGCCTCCTGCACCGCCTCGGCCGCGGAAGCGGCGCGCGCCGCGCCGCGCGCTTCGGCGCGGAGCAGGGCGTCTTCGGATAGGTCGAAGGCGCGGACGTCGTGGCCGGCCGCGGCGAGGTTCGCGGCCATGCCGCCGCCCATATTGCCCAAACCTATGAATGCTATCCGTGCCATCATCGCCTCTTTCTCGTCATCCCGGACTCGATCCGGGATCCATGAACACGGAGTGCGCGAGCTGGAACGGCTCCGTGTTCATGGGTCCTGACTTTCGTCAGGATGACATCAGCTCCCTTTCCAGCTCGGTGTTCTCTTCTCCACGAACGCCGCCATGCCTTCCTTCTGGTCCTCGGTGCCGAACAGGCCGTGGAACAGGCGGCGCTCGAAGTTGATGCCCTGGGCGAGGCCGTTTTCGAACGCGGCGTTGACCATTTCCTTGTTCGCCATGGCGGCGATGGGGGACATGGACGCGATCGCCCCGGCGGTCTTCAGGGCCTCGTCGATCAGATCGGCGGCGGGGACCACGCGGGCGACGAGGCCAGCGCGCTCGGCCTCCTCGGCGCCCATCATCCGGCCGGTGAGGCACATCTCCATCGCCTTGGCCTTGCCGACCGCGTGGGTGAGCCGCTGCGAGCCGCCCATGCCGGGGGTGACGCCGAGCTTGATTTCGGGCTGGCCGAACTTGGCGCTGTCCGCGGCGATGATGAAATCGGCCATCATCGCCACCTCGCAGCCGCCGCCGAGCGCATAGCCCGCCACCGCGGCGAGCCAGGGCTTGCGCGTCGCGGTGACCTTCTCCCAGCCCTGGAAGAAGTTGGCGCCGTACATGCTCGCGAAGCCCTGATCCTGCATCTCCTTGATGTCGGCGCCGGCGGCGAAGGCCTTTTCGGAGCCGGTCAGGACGAGGCAGCGCTGGCTTTCGTCCGAATCATAGGCGGCGAAGGCGGCGATCAGCTCGGCGAGCACCTGCGAATTGAGCGCGTTCAGGGCCTGGGGGCGGTTCAGGGTGACGAGCGTGACGGCGCCTTTGTGCTCGACCAAGATGGTTTCGTACGTCATTTCGGACCTTTCACTGGCGAATCTCTGCGCTCCCTGCGCCTCTGCGTGAACCCCGCAATTTGTTCGCGCAGAGGCGCAGAGGACGCAGAGAAGAAAGATTGCCGCTGCGCGGCATTTCAGCGCATCCGTACATAGCTGCCGGGCGCGGGTTCGATTTCTTTCTTCGGCTTCCTCGCCTTCACCTTTTCGGCGCCGTCGCGGACCAGCCAGGCCTGCCATTCGGGCCACCAGCTGCCGTCGTGGCGGGTGGCGGTTTCGAGCCATGCTTCCGCGCTTTCCGGCATTTCCGCGTTGGTCCAGTAGCCGTGCTTGTTGGCGGCGGGCGGGTTGATCACGCCGGCATTGTGGCCGGAGCCGCCGAGCAGGAAGCGGGTCTCCCCGCCGAGCAGCCTGGCGCCGTCATAGGTGGCCTGCCAGGCGGAGACGTGATCGTCCTTCAGCGAGATGACGAGGGCGGGGGTGGCCATGGCGAGCGCGCCGGGCTCGGTCAGCTCGTTGTTCACGAGGATGCGGCGGGTCCATTGGGCTAGGAAGGCGGCGGGGATGTTGGCGCCGTCGGCGAACCAGTGGAGGATGTCGGAGGGCGGGGCTTCCTTGTCGAGCAGGTAGTGGCTGACCACCGAGGACCAGATCAGGTCGTTGGCGCGCACCACGCTGAACAAGGCCTGCAGCTCGTGCGCGGTCATCACGCCCTTGGCGGCGAGGTGCTTTTCCATCGCCTCGAGCTGCTTGGGCTCCTTGAAGGTCGCCCATTGGCCCATGTTCCGGAAATCGAACATCGAGCCGATCGTGGTGAGCGAGGCGATCCGTCCGGGTTTCGCGCGGGCCGCGGCCATGGCGGCGAGGGTGCCGCCCATGCAGAAGCCGAACAGATCGACCTCCTTCTCGCCCGTGGCATTTTCGATCGCGTCGAGGGCGGCGGCGGGGCCGAGATCGAGATAATCGTCGATGCCCTTGTCCGCGAGCTCCGGGCCGGGATTGACCCAGGAGATCACGAAAAGGGTGTGGCCCTGCTCGACCAGCCAGCGGATCAGGGAGGATTTGGGCTGGAGATCGAGCAGGTAATATTTGTTCACCAGCGGCGGGACGTAGAGGAGCGGGCGCTTCACCACCTCGTCCGTCGCCGGCGCATATTGGATGAGCTGCATCAGTTCGTTCTGGAAGATCACGCTGCCCGGAGTGGCGGCGATGTCCTTGCCCAGCTCGAACTCGGCCGAGGCGCGGCGGACCGGGAGCTTCGCGTCGGTGGCGGCGTCGGCGAGGAGGTTGGCGAGGCCGGAGAGCAGGCTGATCGAGCCGGTGTCGATCGCCCGGCGGATCGCCTCGGGATTGGTGAAGGCGAAATTGGCGGGGGAGAGGGCGTTGAGATAGGCCTGGGTGAAGAATTGGGCGCGGGTGCGGGTGGGCTCGTCGATCCCTTCGGCCTCGTCGACCAATTCGGTCGCCTGGCGGGCGGCGAGGAGATAGGCCTGCTTGAGGTAGTCGAAGGCAGGGTCCTCGCTCCAGGCCGCGTCCATGAAGCGCCGGTCGCCGCGCTCGGGGGCGATGAGGGGCTCCACCTCCTGCCCGGCGGCGCGGCGGGCGGCTGCGCCCCAGAGCTCCATCCATTCGGAGGCGGCCGCCTGGCTGGCCTGCAGCACCGACATCGGATTGGTCCAGCGCTGGCGCTGGAAATCGAAGATGGCGCGCGCGGGGGCCATGGGATCGAAGGCGAGGCTTGCCG
>DATINU010000293.1:0-1888 GCA_035473955.1 Allosphingosinicella sp. | reverse complement strand
GGCGAGGCCGTTGACCGGCGCCGAATAGGCCGATCGGTAAACCTCCCAGCTCGAATCCGCGGTCTCGGGATCGTGGACGATGACCACCGCCAGCGCGCCCCGCCGCGCCGCCTCCTCGGCTTTGGTGCTGAAGCGCCCGTAATAGCTCATCGCCCGCCCGCCGAACGGGCCGCTCTCCTGGCCGTGATCGGGATCGTTGGGGAGCAGGACGACGATCGCGCCGTCGAGATTCGCGCCCGCATAATCGTCCCACCCGAGTTCCGGCGCGACCACCCCGTGCCCGGCGAAGACGAGCGGCGCATCGGCCAGCGCGACATGCCCGCCCGGGTTGCGCGACCAAAGGATCATGCCCTCGCCCGGCGCGAAGCTGCAATCGTCCCGCGCGCCGGCGAAATCGACCGAGGGCGTCCCCTGCAGCGTGTAGCGGTTCATCCGCACGGCCTGCGTCCAGCCGCCCCGCTCGCCGCCCGGCTCCGCGCCAGCCGCGCGGAACTGCTCGGTCAGATAGGCGATCGTCCGCCGCTCGCCCTCGGTGCCGGGCCCCCGTCCTTCGAAGGCGTCGGAAGCGAGGATGCGGATGTGGCGCGACAAAGCGGCGGGATCGATCGCCGGCGCCGGTTGGGACGACGCCATGCCCGTGGGGACGATAACGAGCATGGCGAAGAGGAAAATAAGGGTACGCATTGGCAGCCCGACAAGAATCACCTAATCAAATAGTCAGCGAAATTTGAAAGAGTCAAGCGAGGGCCGCGCGAATGACCGGAAATCGATCGCAAACCTACTGGATCATGGCGCCCGATCAGCTCGCCGCCATGGCCTCGGCGCGGCGGCAGGACATCGTCGACCGGCTGGCCGCGACCGGCCCGCTCTCGGTCAAGGAGCTGGCCGCACAAATCGGCGCCCGGCCGCCGGCACTCTACCACCATCTCGAACGGCTGCTCGCGGTCGGCCTGATCGAGGAGGCGGGGAGCCGCATCGTCCGCCGCAAGCGCGAGCAGCTCTACGCCACCCGCGCGCCGCGCATGCGCATGGCCCGGGCGCTGGCCGAGGGCGCCCATCCGGCGCTGATGGAAGCGATCGTCGCCTCGCTGACCCGGCAAATGGACCGCGATTTCCGCGCCGGCACGGCCTCGCCCGCGCGCCGGGCGGACGGCGAGCAGCGCAATTTCGGTTTCTTCCGCCTGATCGGCCGTCCCGACGCCGCCGGCATGGCGCGGATCAACTCTTGCCTGGGCGAAGTCGCGGAAATCCTCTGGCAGGCCGACGATGCCGACGCCGACCTCGTCTGCCTGTCCTGGGTGCTGGCGCCGCTCTGACGCCGCCATTGGAAAGCGCGCCATCTTTCTGATAGCTGGCGCCATGCCCACGGCCTCCGCCACCTCCGCCCGCGAAATCCTGACGGGCTTGCACGACGTGATGGCGTCGAAGCTCGGCGCGCAGGCCAAGCTCAACAAGGTGGTCCGGATCATCGCCGAGGCGATGGCGAGCGAGGTCTGCTCGATCTACCTGCTGCGCGACGGCGTGCTCGAACTGTTCGCGACGGTCGGCCTCAACCAGGAGGCGGTGCACGTCACCAAGCTGGCGCTTGGCGAGGGCCTGGTCGGCTCGATCGCCAAGGCGGCCGAGGTGCTGAACCTCGCCGAAGCCGCGGGCCATCCCGAATTCGCCTACCGGCCCGAGACCGGCGAGGAATTGTTCCACAGCTTCGCCGGCGTGCCGATCATCCGCAAGGAGCGCGCGATCGGCGTGCTTGCGGTCCAGCATGCCGATCCGCGCGCTTATGACGAGCTCGAGATCGAGGCGCTGCAGACGGTGGCGATGGTCCTGTCCGAGCTGATCGCCAATGCCGGGCTTGCCGACCGCGCAGCCGCGCCGGGCGACGCCGCCC
>DATINU010000292.1:0-2494 GCA_035473955.1 Allosphingosinicella sp. | reverse complement strand
ACCCGACTTGGGTGCACATCAACCAAAGATCTGGGTGCCACCTCTCGAAGCGACGGAATAAACTCCTTGGCTAACAATTTTACGGCGGAAATGAGGATCATTCGCCCGGCAAAGAGCCAATTTTGCACGACGAACATATGGCTTTCCTACACGCTTATGTTTCTGTTATGTTCCGCCAATGCGGAATCGCCAACCTCGTAGGACCTCGCCGCCTCCTCCCCGTTTCCCGCCCCGGAGACCCCCCGCGATTCCGTGTGACTTTCGTGACTTTCGTGACTCTCGCCCGAGCTCGCCCACGGCGCATATCGGAGACATTGGCAACCCTCCGTCGCCCATGGCCAGTGCGAACATTGGGAACATTCGCGCCTCGGGGTTGATTTTTGCGCCGGCTTCCGCCATCTGCGCGCCAGTCCGGGGCGGAGGCCATGCCTTTTCGCCCCGGTCTTAATTTTAAGACGACAGCCGGAGGGGCGCCGCAATGGGCGGCGTCAGCGATCGGCCAAAAGAAGGAAATGCGCCACATGCCGCTCTACGAGCATGTCTTTTTGGCGCGTCAGGACCTGGCCCAGGCCCAGGTGGACGCGCTGGCGGAAAACGCCACCAAGATCATCGAGGACAATGGCGGGAAGGTCACCAGGACCGAGACCTGGGGGCTGCGCAACATCGCCTATCGCATCGCGAAGAACCGCAAGGCCCATTACGTCGCGCTCGATTTCGACGCGCCGGCGCCGGTCGTGGCGGAGCTGGAGCGCCAGACGCAGATCAACGAGGACGTGATCCGCTACATGACCATCAAGGTGGATGAGCATGAGCAGGGCCCGTCGGCGATGATGCGCCGCGGCGACCGCGACAAGCGCCGCGGCGACGACGATCGCGGCGACCGGGGGGATCGCGGCGATCGTGGGCCCCGTCGCGACCGCGACGATTTCGAACGCTAAGGGACAAGGGAGAGACACGATGGCACGCCCATTTTTCCGCCGCCGCAAGTCCTGCCCCTTCTCCGGCAAGGATGCGCCGCGCATCGATTACAAGGACGTCCGCCTGCTGCAGGGCTTCGTCTCCGAGCGGGGCAAGATCGTCCCCAGCCGCATCACCGCGGTCTCCACCAAGAAGCAGCGCGAGCTGGCCAAGGCGATCAAGCGCGCCCGCCATCTCGGCCTGCTTCCCTATGTCGTGAAATAAGGAGCGAGGACGATGGACGTCATTTTGCTCGAGCGTATCGAGAAGCTCGGTTCGATCGGCGACGTGGTGAAGGTGAAGAACGGCTATGCCCGCAACTTCCTCCTTCCCAACGGCAAGGCGCTGCGCGCCAACGATTCGAACCGCAAGGTCTTCGAAGCCAATCGCGAGAAGATCGAGGCGACGAACGCCGAACGCCGCAGCGCGGCCGAGATCGACTCGAAGAAGGTCGACGGCGCCAAGATCCAGCTGATCCGCCAGGCTTCCAACGCCGGCCAGCTCTACGGCTCGGTCAGCGCGCGCGACCTCGCCGAGGCGCTTGAGGCCCAGGGCCACAAGATCGCCAAGCACCAGATCGTCCTGGACAAGCCGATCAAGGCGATCGGCGTTCAGGAGGTGAGGATCGCGCTCCACCCGGAGGTTTCGGTCACGATCAGCGTCAATGTCGCCCGCTCGCCCGAAGAGGCCGAGTTGCAGGCGCAGGGCAAGGACGTGATGGCCGAGATGTTCGAGAAGGACGTGTCGGGCTTCCTCGAGGAGCGCGACGAGTCGCTCGAGCCGGGCGAGATCGCGGCGGAGCCGGACGCCGAAGCGGCTGCCGAAGAAGCTCCCGCCGGGGACACACCGGCCGAGGAGGCTCCCGAAGCCGCCGAAGCCGGGGCGTCGGACGAGGCCGAACAGGCCTGAGCCCGCCAGCCGATCGAGAAAGGCCGCCCGCTCGCCAGAGCAGGCGGCCTTTTCTTTTGCGCGAAGCCGGGGCAGGACAGGCGCCATGTTCAAGGAAATTCCCGATCTCCTGAGCCGCGCGCAGGTAGCGGAGCTGACCCGGATCGCGGCGGGCGCCCAATTCGTCGATGGCCGCATCTCCAACCCGCATTCGACGGTGAAGAACAATCTGCAGCTGCACGACGAGGCCGCCTATCAGGCGTCCTCGCAGCTGCTGCTCCAGGCGCTGTTCGCGCACGAGGATTTCCGCAATTTCGCCTTTCCGGTGGCGATCCTGCCGCCGTTGATGACGCGCTATACGAGCGACATGCGCTACGGCGCCCATGCCGACGCCGCCTTCCTCCAGTACGGGCCCAATCCGCTCCGCTCGGACCTCAGCGCCACCATCTTCCTCAGCGATCCCGCGAGCTACGAAGGCGGCGCGCTCACCATCCAGCTCGGCACCCGCGCGCTGAGCTTCAAGGGGCAGCCCGGCAGCGCGATCGTCTATCCGTCCGACAAATTGCACGAGGTCGAGCGGGTCACGAAGGGCGAGCGCTTCGTCGCGATCACCTTCATCCAGAGCCGGGTCGCCGATCCCTGGAAGCGC
>DATINU010000291.1:0-2676 GCA_035473955.1 Allosphingosinicella sp. | reverse complement strand
CCCCTTCGGGCGTGGTGCGGACGGGGTCGCGGAAGAAAGCGGCGGTCCACAGCGTCAGGCCGGCGGCGAGCCAGCCGATCCAATCCCAATCGATCACCCACCAGAACAGGAGGGCGATGAAGCCGGCGATGACGACGAACTTGCGCCCTTCCGGGTGAACGCTCGGCATGCGGTAGCGGACGGTGGTGGTGACCAGCTCGTTCTTGTCTTTGTCGAGAGAAGGCATCGCGGTGCTTTAGGCGGTGCGGTCAAGCGAGACAACCGGCAGACCGGCTCAGCTCAAACCTCGCCCCGGCTCTCCGCGCAGCCCCGCGATCATCTCCGCTTCGAAGGCCGCATGATCCCGCGCGCCGGCCGTCATGTCGGCTGGGCCGAGGCTCCGGCTGACTTGGCCGTCCGAGAGGAGCAGGCCCGATTGGCAATGCCGGACCAGGGTGGTCGTCTCATGCAGCGCGGTGATCAGGGTCAGGCCCTCCACGGCGACCAGCGCCCCGAGCGCCTCTCTTGTATCGAACGCGCAGACCGGATCGAGCCAGTTGAAGGGCTCGTCGAGGATCGCGGCGCGCGGGCGCGTCAGGAAGGCGCAGAAAATGGCGAGCCGCTGCCGCATGCCGGCGGAAAGCGTGCCGATCCTGCGGTCGAGGAAGGAATCGAAATCGAGCGCGCGGCGCAAAGGCGCGAGTGGGTCTTCCGGATCGCGGCCGGGCGTATCGCCGCCGAGGATCGCGAAGAGCTCGCGGCCGCTCAACGTTTCGGGCATCGTACTGGCCTCGGGCGCGAAGCCGATCGCCTGCGCGCGCCAGGACCGGTCCGGGGTCCGGTCGATCCCGTCGACAAGGATCGTGCCGCCCTGCGCCTCGATCCGCCCGGCGAGGGCGCGCAGCAGCGAGGTTTTGCCGCTGCCATTCGCACCGACCAGCCCGGTCCAGCCGGGGCCCTCCATGACGAAGCTCACCCGGTCGACGGCGCGACGGCCACCGCGATCGACGATCAGGTCTCGTACCACGATCCACATTTCAGCTCTGGATCCACAATCGCGCGCCGCAATGGCGATGGAATCGCAGGAACCGCCAGCCGGCAGCGGCGACGGCCAGCGGCGGGAGCAGCATCGCGATTGCGGCAAGCCCGGCGAATTCGAGTTGGAGCTGGAGATCGACCGCGCGCTTCTGCCGGCCCGGATAGAGCCACGACCGGGCGATGCCGACCAGGATGAAGCCTAGATGGACCAGGACCAGGATCGAAAGCGCGCCAATATTTGCGGTCGGGCCAATGACCAGGAGCGCCATGGCCGCGACCGCCAGCGAGGCGGCCGGCAGCGCCGAGACGGCTGAGGCGATGAACGCGGGCCGGTAGCCGGCATAAGGGAGGAAGCCGAGCATGGCGGCGTCGAAGCGCGACGCCAAAAGGAGGGTCGCCAGCGACGGCGCCAGCGCGGCGGCGAACCGAAGCGTCTCCGGCTGGTCCGTGCCCCACCAGCCCGCACAAAGGGTGAGCGTGAAATTGCCGGCGAGGACCAGGCCGGCCCGGACGAGCGGATGCCCCGGCCCTGGAACCTGACGCCGCAGCACGATCTCGATCACCGCCCGGCGGCCTTGCCTCGGGCTCGGCGCCGCCGGGCCGGGCTCCGGCTCCACCCTGCCCGCCGCCTTGCGCATTGCAGGAGTGATCGAGGCCAGCCCCGCCCCGAGGGCGTAAGCCGCGGCGGCAAGCCCGAGCGCGGTGCCGAGGCGCGCGGCGAACGTGCCGAGCAGGGCCGCTCCGGCAAGGCAAGGGGCGGCAACGAGCAGATGGGCGGTCGCAAGGTAGAAGCCGCGGGTCGGCGGATCGAGCGCAGCCGGCGCCAGCGCGCTATGCTCGGTCAGCCAGGCGAGGCGCAGGCCGGCGAGGCGCTGCCAGCCAAAGCCGGCCGGGCCCGCCAGTGCCGCCCACCACACCGCTTCCGGCGGCAAGGCGAGCGTCCGGGCGCTCGCCGCCTGGTCCCGCAGCCAGGCAAAGCCGATCAGCGCGAGCAATAGCAGCAGCAGGATATCGCGCTTGCCCTGGAAAGCGTCGGCCAGGGACCGGCGAAACAGGGTCGCATCATATCGGATCAGGCGATTCGCCATGCGCTTACCCTAATCAAGCCTCCCGCTGTTGACAGCCCGGAGCCACTCCTTAGGACGGCCGGAAACCGACCCAGGACAGAGAAAGCGCTCCTCCGCATGGCCAAGATCAAGGTGAAGAATCCCGTCGTCGAGCTCGACGGGGACGAGATGACGCGGATCATCTGGCAGTGGATCCGCGAGCGGCTGATCCTGCCCTATCTCGACGTGGAGCTGCTCTATTACGATCTCGGCATCGAGAAGCGCGACGAGACCGACGACAAGATCACCGTCGACGCCGCCAATGCGATCAGGAAGCATGGCGTCGGCGTCAAATGCGCGACGATCACGCCGGACGAGGCGCGGGTCGAGGAGTTCGGCCTCAAGAAGATGTGGAAATCGCCCAACGGCACGATCCGCAACATCCTGGGTGGAGTCGTCTTTCGCGAGCCGATCGTGATCGAGAACGTACCGCGGCTGATCCCGGGCTGGACCGATCCGATCGTGGTTGGGCGTCATGCCTTTGGCGACCAGTATAAGGCGACCGATTTCGTGGTGCCGGGTCCGGGCAAGCTCACCATGAAATGGCAGGGCG
>DATINU010000290.1:0-6204 GCA_035473955.1 Allosphingosinicella sp. | reverse complement strand
ACCCGCAAGGCCTATGGCGGCGCCTACGACGTGATGGCCTCGAAGCATTTGCGCGGCGATTTGAACTATGCCTGGCCCACGGCCGAGATCGCGGTGATGGGCGCCAAGGGCGCGGTCGAGATCATTTTCCGCGGGAAGACGCCGGAAGAGATCGCCGAGCGCACCGCGGAATATGAGGCCCGCTTCGCCAACCCGTTCGTGGCGGCCTCGAAGGGCTTCATCGACGAGGTCATCTATCCGCATTCCACCCGCCGCCGCATCGCGCTGGGCCTCAGGAAGCTGCGCGGCAAGCAGCTCGAAAATCCGTGGAAGAAGCACGACAATATACCGCTTTAGAGGAGGCTCGTGATGAGATCGGAAACGGCACCCTTCTGGTCGTCATTCCTGGTGGGAATGGGCCTTATCCTGCTTTTCTCGGCCCTGATCTGGCTCGCGACCGGGCAGATAAAACTCAAGCGCGATTCTTATGTGCGGCGCGACGAGCAGCCGGAGAAATTCTGGGCAATCATTGGCGGCTGTGTGGCCGTTTCACTGGTGTCGCTCGCCATCGCCATCCCGCATTTCGGCCCTGGCGGATGAGCTTTCGCGGCGAGGAGACCCTGGTCGGCCTGGTCGCCCTGGCGCTGCTGCCGCTGATCGGCCTGCGCATCTGGCGCGGGCTTCGCGACGGGCGGCTGCCGGTTTACCGGACCTATCTGGAGCGCACAGGCTCCGCCGCCAAGTTCAACCTTCTGCTCGCGCTCCACGCGATCGCCTTCCTGTTGATCGCGCTGGTCACCGCAGACCTGCTGATCGGCCTTGGCCTGCGGGAGGCCTTGTGATGTGGGAGCGGCTGTGGCGCGCGGTGCTGGACAGCACGCTTTTCCAGATCGCCATGCTGATCTGGTGCCTGACGATCTTCGCCATCTATCTCGGCCTGGCCGGACCGCTGGCCGCCTGGTGGTTCGATACACCCGCGCCGAGCCGCTCGCAGGTCGAGGCGTTCGGACTTGCGGCCATTTTTGTCATGGCCTGGCCGGTACTCGGCTTCTTCGCGTGGACCTGTCTGGAGCGGCGGGAGGGAGACGGCGGGTCCAATGCGTAGCCAAACAATCCGCATTGCAGCGGCCGTCGTCTTAGGCGAGGACGGACGCACCCTGCTTGTGCGCAAACGCGGCACGGCCGCCTTCATGCAGGCCGGTGGCAAGCTCGGCGACGGGGAAGCTGCGCTCGACGCATTGCGGCGCGAGGTCAGGGAAGAGCTTGGCTGCGGCCTCCGCGGCAAGCCGGTCGCCCTCGGCCGGTTCACCGCCCCGGCGGCGAACGAAGCGGGCTGCACGGTCGAGGCGGAAATGTTCGCGGTCACCTTGGCCGGCGAGATCCGGCCCGGGGCCGAAATCGAGGACGCGATCTGGCACGATCCGGATGATCTCGAATCGATCACCCTTGCGCCCTTGACCCGCGACCATGCCCTGCCGCTCGTGCGCGACCTGAGGAGACGGAAATGAAGCTCGGCCGCCTGAACCATGTCGGGATCGCCACCCCGTCGATCGAACGGAGCGTCGCACTCTACCGCGACATGCTGGGGGCGACGAAAATCCACGAGCCGTTCGATTTGCCGCCCCAGGGCGTGCGGGTGTGCTTCGTCGATACGCCCAACAGCCAGATCGAGCTGATCGAGCCGCTGGGCGACGCCTCGCCGCTGCACGCCTTCCTCGCCAAGAACCCGGCCGGCGGACAGCATCATCTCTGCTTCGAGGTGCCCGATATCCACGAAGCCAGGGCCGAGATGGAGGCGAAGGGCGCGAAGGTGCTCGGCGAGCCCCGGATCGGCGCGCATGGAACCTTGGTGATTTTCGTTCACCCGAGGGATATGGGCGGCGTTCTAGTGGAGTTGATGGAAACGCCCCCGGGTGAGCACTGACAAACCAAGCAAGGCCGATTGGGACGCCGCCGCCTCGAAAGAGGTGAAGGGCAAGGACCTCACCTGGCGCACGCCCGAGGGAATCGACGTCCGGCCGCTCTATACGGCGGAGGACGCGGCGGGCCTCGATCCTGGCCTCCCCGGCTTCGCGCCGTTCACTCGCGGGCCCTATGCCTCGATGTACACCGGGCGGCCCTGGACGATCCGCCAATATGCCGGCTTTTCCACCGCCGAGGATTCGAACGCCTTCTACCGCCGTAACCTCGCCGCCGGGCAAAAGGGACTCAGCGTCGCCTTCGATCTCGCCACCCACCGCGGCTATGACAGCGATCATCCCCGCGTGGTCGGCGACGTCGGCAAGGCCGGCGTCGCGATCGACACGCTCGAGGACATGCAGATCCTGTTCGACGGCATTCCCCTGGACGAGATGTCGGTTTCGATGACGATGAACGGCGCGGTGCTCCCGGTCATGGCCTTCTACATCGTCGCCGCGGAAGAGCAGGGCATCGCGCCGGCCGCCCTCACAGGCACGATCCAGAACGACATTTTGAAGGAGTTCGCGGTCCGCAACACCTATATCTATCCGCCCGCGCCCTCGATGCGGATCGTCGCGGACATCATCCAGTACACCTCGGCGAACATGCCGAAGTTCAATTCCATCTCCATCTCCGGCTATCATATGCACGAAGCCGGGGCGACGGCGGTGCAGGAGCTCGCCTTCACGCTGGCGGACGGCATGGACTATGTCCGCGCCGCCATGGCCAAGGGGCTGGCCGTGGACGCCTTCGCGCCGCGCCTCTCCTTCTTCTTCGCGATCGGGATGAACTTCTTCATGGAGGTGGCGAAGCTGCGCGCGGCCCGGCTGCTCTGGCACCGGATCATGGATGGCTTCGGCGCGCAGAACGAAAAATCCAAGATGCTGCGGACGCACTGCCAGACATCGGGCGTCTCGCTGACCGAGCAGGACCCCTATAACAACGTTATCCGCACCACCCTGGAGGCGCTGGCGGGGGTGCTCGGCGGGACCCAGAGCCTGCACACCAACAGCCTCGACGAAGCAGTCGCTCTCCCGACCGATTTCTCCGCGCGGATCGCCCGCAACACCCAGCTGGTGATCGCCGAGGAGAGCGGCATCGCCAACGTCGCCGATCCGCTCGGCGGCTCTTATTATGTCGAGGCGCTGACGAAAGAGCTGGCCGACAAGGCCTGGGCATTGATCGAGGAGGTCGAGGCGATGGGCGGGATGACCGCCGCAGTCGCCGAGGGGATGCCCAAGCGCCGGATCGAGGAAGCCTCGGCCGCCCGCGCCGCCCGCGTCGACCGCGGCGAGACCGTGATCGTCGGCGTCAATCGCTACCGCAAGGCCGAGGAGGATCATCTCGACATCCTCGAAGTCGACAATGCCAAGGTCCGCGCCGGCCAGGTCCGCCGGCTCGAGAAGACCCGCGCCGGCCGCGACGCCGCGAAGGCGAAGGCCGCGCTCGATGCGCTCCGCGACGGAGCGAAGGGCGAGGGCAACCTGCTCGCGCTCGCGGTCGAGGCGGCGCGGGCGCGCTGCACGCTTGGCGAGATCAGCCAGGCGCTCGAAGATGCGTTCGGCCGCTACGGCACCGTGCCGACCCCGGTCGAGGGAATTTACGGCAGCGCCTGGGCGGACGACCCCGCCTGGGTGCGCGCCGAGGACGGGGTCCGCGGCATCGGCCGGCGGCTCGGCCGGAAACCCCGCATGCTGGTCGCCAAAATGGGCCAGGACGGCCACGATCGGGGCGCCAACCTCGTCTCCTCCGCCTTCGCCGATCTCGGCTTCGAGATCGTCCCCGGCCCGCTGTTTCAGACCCCGGAGGAAAGCGCCCGCCTCGCCGTCGAAAGGCAAGTCGACGTGGTCGGCGCCTCCAGCCTCGCCGCCGGCCACAAGACCCTCGTCCCCGAGCTGATCGGGCACCTCAGGGATCTCGGCCGCCCTGACATTAAGGTCGTCGTCGGCGGCGTCGTTCCCGCCCAGGATTACGACATGCTGCGCGAGGCCGGCGTGCAGGCGATCTTCGGCCCCGGCACCAATCTGGTCGAGGCCGCCGGCGAGGTGCTGAAGCTGCTCGGTCACAATCTGCCGCCGCTCGATGAGGCGGCGGAGTGAAACGGAAGGAACGCGAATGATGCCGCTGATCGCCCTGGCGCTGCTGAGCCTGCAGCAGGCGCCGGAACCGGAGGTGAACTGCGAGGATCCGCAGAACCAGATGGAGATGAACATGTGCGCCGGCCAGGATTTCGAGCGAGCCGATGTGGAACTGAACCGGCTCTGGCCCGGGCTGATCGCCGATGCGCGCGAGGCTGATCGTGAGGTCGACCGAAGCTACGACACGCGCCCCGGCTACGAAGCCACCCTGCGCGAAGCGCAGCGCGCCTGGATCGCCTTTCGCGACTCTCATTGCACCTGGCAGGCCTATCAGGCGCGCGGCGGCTCGATGGAATCGATGCTCTACGGCGGCTGCCGCGCGACCTTGACCCGCGAGCGGATCCGCCAGCTCACCGAGCCGGGCCTCGGCGGATGATCTTCAGCGCCCTTCCCATTGCCCTGGCCCTTCTCGCCGCGCAGCCGTCCGACCCGCCGGAGGAGGACAGCACTTATTCCGAGCGCCAGCCCGTCCGGCTCGCGCCGCTCCCCGCCGCGCGCGCGCTCGCCGCCTTCCACGACATCTGCATGGCGGGCTTTCCCGATCCCGCCGCGATCGAGCGCGCGGCCGCCGCCTCCGATCTCGGCTTCGTCAGGAGCGCGCGGGCCGATCGCGAGGCGCCCGAATGGAGTTCGCGCCACGGCCTGATCCTGTTCCGCCCGGCCCAGACGCGCGAGCGGGAGCGCGGGCAGAATCGCCGCGATGCCGGCGGCGAGCGGCGGCCGCGCCTGCGCTGGCTGGCGCGCTGCGATTTCTGGATCGCGATCGACGAGCGGCTCGAGCCGGACACGCTGATCGCCGCCATCGGCACGCAGCTGGCGCCGGGCGTACGGCCGGTCGAGGAAATCCTCGGCTATTCGTGGCAGCTCCCGTCGTCCAATCCGGAGGCGACGCTGAAGCTCATCTATCTGCCGTCCACCGACGACGATCCCCGCCTTTTCACCTTGTCGCTGCAACTGCTTCCTGCCAATCGGAGACCATGACGATGCTGAGCGCGATCCTTGCCGCCGCGCTGGCCCAGGCGAGCCCCGCCGCGGCGCCCGCCGAGCCGGCGCCCGTGCCGCCCGCCCCGCTGCCGGCGAGCGATGCCGTTGCCTTGTTCGTGCGCATGTGCGTGAGCACCCTTCCGGACCCGGCCGCCTTCGCCCGATCGCTCAGCAACAGCGGCATCGCGTGGACGGCCTATGAGCAGCCCCATCGCGAGCCGGGGGTCGGCGGCAATTACTGGCGCGCCGCCCAGGGCGAGCTCGCCTATCTCTACCGCCGCAACGCGGACGGCTCCGGGCCCAATCCGGCCTGCGAACTCTCCTTCCGGACCGTCGCGGACGCCGATCAGGCCAGTACGACCGCGACCGTCGCGGCCGCCCTTGGCCTTGGCGCCGGCCAGCGCGACGGCGCCGCCACGCGCTGGGAAACCCGCCTGGCCAACAATACCGAGGTCCGCGTGACCCTCGCTCCGGCCGACGGCCTCGGCGGCCCCGCCTTGCGGCTCGCCATGTTCGCCTGGCGCCTCCCGCCGAGTTTCGAATAGCGGGCGAATGTTCAGGAAGATCCTGATCGCGAACCGGGGGGAAATTGCCTGCCGCGTCATCAAGACCGCGCGGCGGATGGGGATCGCCACGGTCGCGGTCTATTCGGATGCCGATGCCGGGGCGCCGCATGTCAGGATGGCCGACGAAGCGGTGCGGCTGGGCCCGCCGCCCGCCGCCCAATCCTATCTCGATGCCGAGCTGATCATCGACGCCTGCAGGGCGACCGGCGCCGAAGCGGTCCATCCCGGCTACGGTTTCCTGTCCGAGCGGGAGAGCTTCGCGAAGGCGCTGGCCAAGGCGAAGATCGCCTTCATCGGGCCGCCGCCGAAAGCGATCGCCGCGATGGGCGACAAGATCGAATCGAAGAAGCTCGCCAAGGCGGCCGGGGTGAACGTCGTTCCAGGTTATCTGGGCGAGATCGCCGATACGGACGAGGCGGTGAGGATCGCCGCGGACATCGTCTATCCGGTGATGATGAAGGCCTCGGCCGGCGGCGGCGGCAAGGGCATGCGCCTCGCTCATTCCGAAAAGGACGTGCGCGAAGGGTTCGAGGCGACCAAGCGCGAGGGCCTGGCGAGCTTCGGCGACGACCGCGTGT
>DATINU010000289.1:0-1625 GCA_035473955.1 Allosphingosinicella sp. | reverse complement strand
GCACACCGTGCGCCGGACCGAGACCAAGCAATGCACCGACTGCCATCTCTCCGCGGCGAACGACAACAATGCGATCATGGCGCAGTTGCTATTGCAGGGCACGAATTTCGTGAACTTCGTCGGCATGCATTCATGGGTCGGCCTGCAGGGCGGCTTCGAGGCGGTGCGCGTCACCGAATGGGACGAGCCGCAGGCCGTGATCGGCTCCTACCTCCAGCGCATGGCCTATCCCGATTTCTACCGGCTGCACGTCGAGCAGAACAATCGCGAGCTGGTGAACTGGACGCGCGGCCGCACCTTCGATGCCAATCTATCCGGCGAGACCCGGGCCAACGAGCAGTTCCGCAACATCGTCCAGGGCACGGACGGCCGCGTCGGCTGCCTGCAGAATCGCGGCGAATATATGTTCGTCGCCGAAGGGCGCGGCGGCTTTCGAGTCTACGACATCGCCTCGATCGCCAACAAAGGCTTCTCCGAGCGGATCGTGACCGCGCCGGTCTCCCCGCTCGGCCAGGATACGCACGTGCGCTCGCGCAACGCCACCTGCATGGCGCTCCCCACCAACCAGCCGATCGCGCCGGAGCGCAACCGCGCCATGGCCGCGACCCGGCGTCCCGGCCCGAACGGCGCGACGGTGAGCCTGCTCGAAGAGAATCAGGAGCAGCCCTTCCACCCGATCTACGATTATGCGGTGGTGACCGACGCCGAAGAGGGGCTCTATCTGGTCGATGTCGATACGCTCTCCGACGGCGAGGCGCGGAACAACCACCTTCGCCGCGCGGTCACCTGGAACCCGGACAATATCCTCGCCGGCGCCCGCCACGTCACGCTCGCCGGCCATTACGCCTACATCACCGCGACCGCCGGCCTCGTCGTCGTCGATCTCGACGATCCGCTCCACCCGCGCCTCGCCGCCACCATCCCGCTGACCGACGCGCGCGCCTCGGCGCTGCAATTCCGCTATCTCTGGGTGACCGACGCCGAAGGACTGAAATTGTTCGACATCACCGATCTCGGCGCCCCCCGTCCGGTCCCGGAAGCGACGGTGCGGATCGAGAACGCCCAGCGCATCTACCTCGCCCGCACCTATGCCTATGTCGCGGCCAAGCAGCAGGGCCTCGCCATCGTCAACATCACCAATCCCGAGCGCCCCGCCGCGCCACAATTCATCACCTTCGAAGGGCGGATGAACGACGTCGAGGACGTGGTCGTCGCCTCTACCAATGCCGCGCTCTTCGCCTATGTCGCGGACGGGCGAAACGGGATGAAAGTGCTGCAGCTCACCTCTTTCGGCAATTCGAACACCGTCTACGGCTTCTCGCCGCGCCCGCAACCGGAGCTGATCGCCTGGGCGCGCACCCCCTCGCCCGCTTTGGCCATCGCCAAGGGCCTGGACCGCGACCGCGCCGTCGACGAGACCGGCGGCCAGATCGCGGTCTTCGGCCGCCTCGGCTCGCGCCCGTTCAACCAGGCCGAGCAGCAATGGATGTACCTGAACAGCCGCTGCTTCCCCTACCGCGTCAGCGACACCGGCTCGCTCGACGATTGGGTCCCGGCCGGCGGCCAGGTTCGTGCCACGGCACGGCGGGCGGGCACGGCAGTCTGCGGCGCGCCGGGCCAGCCGC
>DATINU010000288.1:0-7724 GCA_035473955.1 Allosphingosinicella sp. | reverse complement strand
TCCATGGCGGCGCGGGCGTGATCGAGCGGGGCCGGACCAGCCCGGAAGAGGATGCGGCGATCCGCGCGGCGCTCGACCTCGCCTTGCAGCGCGGCTCCGAAATCCTCGCGCGGGGCGGCAGCGCGCTTGACGCGGTCGAGGCGGCGGTACGGGTGCTCGAGGACGACCCGCATTTCAACGCGGGGCGCGGCTCGGTCTTCACCCACGAGGGCCGGATCGAGATGGACGCCTCGATAATGGACGGCTCGAACCGCAATGCCGGCGCGGTCACCGGCGTTACCGCGACGAAGAACCCGATCAGCCTTGCCCGCCGCGTGATGGAGCATAGCCAGCACGTCTTTTTGAGCCGCGAGGGCGCCGATCAATTTTCCCGCGAGCAGGGGCTCGAGCAGGCGCCGCAAAGCTATTTCGAGACACCCGAGCGGCGGCGGCAATTGGAGGAGCTGCGCGCGCAGCCCGAATCCGCCCAGTTCGACGTCCACCTGAAATACGGCACGGTCGGCGCGGTCGCGATGGACCAGGAGAGCCGCATGGCCGCCGCGACCTCGACCGGCGGCCTGACCGGCAAACGCTGGGGCCGGATCGGCGATTCGCCGATCATCGGCGCCGGCACCTATGCCGACGATCGCGGCTGCGCGGTCTCGGCGACCGGGGCGGGCGAATATTTCATCCGCGTCGGCGTCGCCCACGAAATCTGCGCGCAGATCCGCCAGCGCTTCCGCGACCGCATCCGCGAGGCCCAGGCCTCGGTGCCGCTCGACGCCGACGGCGTGCCGACCTTCATGGTCCATGCCAGCGAAATGTCGCTGGAGCCCGGCGACGTGCAGGAAATCGCCGATGGCGTGATCGCCGAAATGGCCGGGCTCGGCGGTTCGGGCGGGGTGATCGTCGCGACGCCCTGGGGCGACGGAGTCACCAGCTTCAACACCCCCGGCATGTACCGGGGCATGGCCTCGCCGGCCGGACGCTCGGTGGCGATTTACGGAGACGAGACCGCCCGATGATCAAACGCCTGCTGTTCGCCGCCTTGCTTTTCCTCGCCCCCGCCCCGGCCATGGCCTGGTGGGAATATGGCCACGAGACGGTGGCGCGGATCGCCTGGCTCGAGATGAGCCCGCAAACGCGCGCGGAGCTGCGCCGGTTGATGGCGCAATCGCGGTTGCTGGAGACGCCGACCTGTTCGACGCGGACGATCGAGGCGGTCAGCTACTGGCCCGATTGCATCAAGACGCTGGGCGCACGCTTCAGCTACGCCTCACCCTGGCATTATCAGAATGTCGATATCTGCCAGCCCTTCGACCTGCAGGCCCCGTGCCGCGACGGCAATTGCGTCTCCGCGCAGATCGACCGCAACCTCCGCCTGCTCGCCGACCGGCGCGTGCCCGTGCGCGAGCGGTTGATGGCGTTCGCCTTCCTCGTCCATTTCATGGGCGACCTGCACCAGCCGATGCATGCGGGCGATCATGGCGATCTGGGCGGCAATAGGGTGCGGGTCAGCTACGGGATCATCCCGACCAATCTGCACGCCGCCTGGGACGGCTATCTCGCCGACCGGGGCATTTCGCAGCAGCCGGAGGACGCGGCGGGCATTCTCTCCGAGCTGAGCGAGGCCGACCGTGCGACGATGCGGCAGGGCGACGTCACCGCCTGGTCGCGCGAGGGCTGGGAAACGGCCAAGGAATTCGCCTACGGCACGATCCTCGCCGATCCATGTGCGCTGCCGGCCGGTACCGTCCCCAGCGATCGCCCCGTGATTACCGAGGAGATCACGCGACGGCTGATCCCAATCATCCGCCGCCAGCAGGCCCGGGGCGGCCTTCGCCTCGCCCGCCTGCTCGACGAGGCCTTCCAGCCTGATTCACCCTGGCTCAGGCCGCCCGAGCGGCCGCGCAGCTAGCGGCGCGTCATTGCGAGGAGCGAAGCGACGAAGCAATCCAGACGGCTTCGGAGGCCGCACTAGGTTGCTTCGCTACGCTCGCAATAACGATAGCGGTTATTCCGGCACCACCGTCACGGCGCGGCGATTCTGCGCCCAGGCGGCTTCGTTGGATTCGGCGACGGCCGGGCGTTCCTTGCCCCAGCTGATCACCTGCATCCGGCCCGAGGAAACCCCGCGCGATTCGAGATACACCCGCGCCGCATTGGCCCGCCGGTCGCCGAGCGCGAGGTTGTACTCGCGGGTGCCGCGCTCGTCGGCATGGCCCTCGATGGTGACCCGCACCGTCGGATAGCGCGCCAGCCACGCGGCCTGGCCGTCGAGCGTGGCACGGTCCTCGGCATCGAGCGCGTAGGAATCGAAATCGAAGAGGATGCGTTCGCCATATTGGCCGACGCTCCGCAGAAAATCGCCGCGGCTGCCCGGCACCGGCGTGCCCGAGACATCGCCGTCCTGGCTGCCCGTATCGTCTGCCGCGCTGTCGTTCGCGGGCTGCGGGGGCAGCTGATCCGGCGTGCGGCGGTTGGCGCAGCCCGCGGTCAGCGACAGCGCCACCGCGATCGCCACCAGGCTCGTCGTCTTTTTCATCTCTCCACTCCTCACATCCATTCGTGCATGAAATTCAATCGCGCAGCGGCGACCAGGCGGGGTCCGAGCCGCCGAGCGGGGTCGGTACGCGCCGGGTCGCGCCGGAGGCGACGTCGACATACCAGAGCTGCCCCTGGCTGGCGCCGCGGGTGAACATCACCGCGCGGCCGTTCGGCGCCCAGGTCGGCCCTTCGGCGAAGGAGCCGCCGGTCAGGATCCGCTCGCTCGAGCCGTCCGGGGCCATCACGCCGATCCTGAAGCCCCCCGTCTTGGTGAAGGCGATGAGATCGCCGCGCGGGCTCCAGACCGGGGTGCCGTAGCCGCCCCCGCCGAAACTGATCCGGCGCTGGTTCGATCCGTCCGCGTCCATCACATAGAGCTGCTGCGAGCCGCCGCGGTCGCTTTCGAAGACGATCCGGCTGCCGTCCGGCGAATAGGAGCCGCCGGTGTCGATGCCGGGGGAATTGGTCAGGCGCTGCGGCGTCCCGCCCGCCACGGCCACCCGGTAGACGTCGGTGTTTCCATTCACCGCCATCGAGAAGATGATGTAGCGGCTGTCGGGCGAATAACGCGGCGCGAAGGTCATGTTGGGCGTCTGGATCAGCGGCCGCGACTGGCCGGAATCGAGCGTGTAGAGCATCACCCGCGGCCGCTCATTCTCGTAGGTCATATAGGTGATGGTCTGCTGGTTGGGCGCGAAGCGCGGCGTCAGCACCGTCCACTGGCCGTTGGTGAGGAAGCGGTGATTGGCACCGTCATAATCCATGATCGCGAGCCGCTTGATCCGCCGCCGCGCCGGCCCGGTCTCCGAGACGTAGACGATCCGCGTATCGAAATAGCCGCCCTCGCCGGTGAGCCGCGAAAAGATCGAATCGGCGCAGCGATGCGCGGCCCGGCGCCAGTCGCGAGGGCTGACGACGAAGCCCTGGCGGGCAAGCTGGCTCTGGCCGGCCACATCGTAGACGTAGCAGCCCACGGTGAGGCGCCCGTCCGGATTGGCCTGGACAAACCCCTGGATGAGGTTCTGCGCACCCGTGGCCGAGAAGGCGCCGTAGTCGGGCGCGCTGACCTGCGGATAGCTCACATTCGGCAGGCCGCTCGGCCCGATCGGCGTAAACAGGCCCGAATTGCGCAGATCGGCGGCGACGATCTCGGCGACCTGGCGACCCAGCGTGCCGGTGCCACCGGCCGGCGTCTCCGCCTCGGCCGGCGTCGGCATGTAGGGCACCGCGATCGGCAAGGCGGCGCGCTGGCCGCCGGTCACGTCGACGACGAGCTGGTCGTCATTGCCCGGCTGGGTCGGCGGCGGCGGCTGAACCTCGGCGGGCTGCCCCTGGGCGAGCGCGACGCCGGGAAGCGTCAGGCCCAGAACGGCGGCGATGATCGTGGCAATACGCACCTGGTTCATCCTCATGCTGGCAAACGGTAGTTCATCGTGAAATTGCTCCAGCCGCGCGGCACATCGTACAATTCGCGTGGCAGGCCGCGCAGCGGCGAGCAGGAGACGAAGGCGTTGATCGCAAGATCGGCGACGCGCTGGGCATAGCGGCGATTCTCGTCGTCGACGCCGCGCTGGCCCGTCATCCGCGGCCGTCCACGCAGCGAGCCGTCCGGATTGAGGCTGAGCGCGAGCGAGGTGACGATCCGTTCGGCGCCGGGCCCCGGATAGACCTGGCGGTCGGCGCAGGGCTGGACCTGGCGGGTGATCGCCTGCGCGATGTTCGCGGCCGCCTGCGCGTTCATCACCGCGCCCGGCGCCTGATTGGCGCGGCTGGGCGGCGTGTCGCGGCCGAGCCCATCCAGATTGAGATCGGCAAGGCGGGCGCCACGGCTTTGCTGCGCCCGGCCCTGCCGGGATTCCTCGGGCCGACGGCGATCGCGCGCGTCGGGCGGCTTCTGGGGGGTGGCGGGACGCAGCGTCAAAGCCGGCCGGGGCGGCGCCGGCGTGGGAGCGGCAACCGGGGCGGGCGAAGGCGCGGCCTCCTCGACCGGACCAAGCTGCGGCGCGGCGCTCGGTGCCGGCACGGCCTGTGGAGTCGGCGAGGCCGAGACCAGCGAAACCTCGTCTACGAAGGACACTTCCATCGGCTCCGGCGAGGCCAAGGGCGGCTTCGGCAGCAGCAGCACGCCGTAGGTCAGCGCCGCGAGCAGAAGCACGTGCCCGGTCAGCGAGGCATAGAGGCCGGCCGCCTCCTCGCGCACCATCACTGCGCTCCCGTGGGATCGTTGACCATCGCGATGCGGCGGAGCCCGGCGGCGTTGAGCTCGCCCATCACCGCCATGACGCCGCCATATTCCAGCCGGCGGTCGGCGCGAAGGAAGATGCGCGGCCCGCCCCGCTCGCTGCTTCCCGCCGCGATCTGGCGGAGTCGGGGCCCCAGCGCCTCCGGCGTCACCGGCACGTCATCGATATATATCGCGCCGGTCGCGTCGATCGTGATCGCCACCGGCTCGTTATTCTGTTCGAGCGGCGCGGCCTTGCTGTCCGGCAAATCGACCTGGACGCCGCTCGCCAGCAAAGGTGCCGTCACCATGAAGATGATGAGCAGCACCAGCATCACGTCGACCATCGGCGTGACGTTGATCTCCGCCATCGGGGTGCGCCGCCCGCGCCGATTGGCGCCGAGGATCGGGCCCATCGCCATGGCTCAGCCCTCCGCCTCGAGCTCGCGCGACAAGGTGCCGTGGAAGCCGTCCGCGAAGCGCTGCAGCCGCGCCTCGATCCGGTTGATGCCGTAGCTGAAGCGATTGTAGGCGATCACCGCCGGGATCGCCGCGAACAGGCCGAGCGCGGTCGCGAACAGCGCCTCGGCGATGCCCGGCGCGACCACCGCCAGCGACGTATTCTGCGCGCCGGCGATGTCGGTAAAGCTGCGCATGATCCCCCAGACCGTGCCGAACAGGCCGACGAAGGGGGCGACCGAGCCGATCGTGGCGAGGATGTTGAGTCGCGCGGCGAGCCGGTCGGTCTCCGCCGCCACCGCGCTGTGCATGGCGATGGCGAGCCGCTGCCGGGTCCCGTCGCGGTCCACGGCCCGCCCCGAGGTCGAGCGGCGCCACTCGGCAACGCCCGCCGCGAGCACCTTGGCCGAAGGCAGCTCGCCCTTGCCGCGGCTTTCGTAAAAGCTGTCAATATCCTCGGCTTTCCAGAAGTCGCGTTCGAACCGTTCGTTCTCGCGGTAAACGCGGCGCATCCGGGCCCACTGGCCGACGATGATCGCCCAGGTCCAGACGCTGGCGAGAACGAGGCCGATCATCACCCCCTTCACGACGATGTCCGCCTGCAGGAACAAGGTCAGCGGGGACATCAAATTATCGGTCACTCAAAGCTCCTTCCGCAGCCGCCGGAACGTCTCGACCCAGGCGCGCGGCTGACGCTTCGGCCGCCCGTCGCTGAGGAAAGCGGCGGTGATCGTCGCGTCGGCCAGCATTTCCGGCCCGCGCATGACTCGCTGATGAATGACGCAGCTCGCGGCCCGCACCTCCCGAACCTCGCTCAACACAATGAGGTCGTCGTCGAGCTTCGCCGAGGCGCGGTATTTGATGTGCGCCTCGGCCACCACATAGACGCCCTCGCCGCTTTCGATCGCGGCCCGCTGATCGATGCCGACGGCGCGCAGCATGTCCGAACGGGCACGCTCCATATATTTGAGATAATTGGCATAATAGACGACGCCCGCGACGTCCGTGTCTTCGAAATAGACACGGAGCGCGAAATGGTGCGTGCCGCCTACGAAAGCGCCCGCATAAGGCTCGTCGATCCCGCCCATCAGGAAGGCTCTAACGGGCGGCGACTCGGCGGCAAACCGCAAAAGACGAGCCGAGCCCTTTCTGCGTTCACTTTTCCGAGCGCTTGACAGGCGTGTAACTCGTAGGTTACATGTCACCTATGCGTTACATCGTGGAGGGCAAAGTGACTTCATCCGATATCGAAACCGCCGACCGCCTGAGCCGCAGGCGGGCGCGCATGATACCCGTACTGGCCGCGATCTTTCTCGCCGGCCAAGCTGCCTATTTCAGCCAGGACAGAGCCGAGCGGCTGGTCGATCATGTGAAAATCGGCGCGTGGCTTATTTGGGTCCTTGTCCTGCTCGTCGTCCTTGAGACGGGCGGCGGTTTCATCCATTCGAAAAAGGTGCGCGCGCTGATCAACGACGAAATCACGCGTGCCAACCGCCAGCGCGCTTATGCAATCGGTTTTTGGACCGCCATGGGCGTCGGCATCGGCACCTACGTTGTGGCCATGTTTGAACCGGTTACGTCGCGGGAGGCGATCCATCTCATTGTCACCGCCGCGATCGGCGGGGCGCTGCTGATGTTTGGACTGCTGGAAAGGCGTGCTCATCGGGATGGCTGACGAACTCCGGAACCGCCTTCGGGACTTGCGCGGCGAACGGGGCCTCACCCAGGCCGCGCTTGCCGAGCTGGTGGGCGTGAGCCGCAAGACCATCAACACGGTGGAGAACGGCGTGTTCGTCCCCTCGACGCTGCTGGCGCTGAAGCTCGCCCGCGCGCTCGGCGTGCCGGTCGAGGAGATTTTCTCGCTCGATCAGTGACCGGTATGGTGCGCCCGCGCCCAGGCATCGCGCTGCGCGGCGACCGCGCGCAGGAGATCACCCTGGGTGAGGCTCATATCGACCAGATGGATGCCCCAGCCGGGCTGCGCCGCGCCGGCGATCTCGACATCGCCCGGAATCCGGTCGGTGCGCGGATCGCCGGGATCGGCGTTCACCGACACGGCGAGATAGCCGAGCGGTCCGTCATGCGTGCAGGCGCCCGAGACGAGGCCGCGCGTGTGCAGGAAGGTCGTCGGCGACGGTCCCTGGCTGGACCAAGCGATGGAGCCGGCGCCGCCGCTCGTGGAGGCGGTGAACCAGTAGCTGTCGAGCGGCGCCGCGGCGTCGCTGCCGAGCGCGGCGGGATTGGTGCAGGCGACCGTCATGCCGCTGCCGGCCGCGCGGCCGAACAGGGCGCCGGCCGGCGGCGGCGAGCCGGCGCGGAAGGAGACGTAGGTGATCACGCAGCCGGTCTGCCCCGCGCGGGTGCACAGTGGCGTGGTGCGGAAGGTGCCGCCGCTCGCCTGCCCCGCCGGCACTTCGACGTTGAAGCCGAGCAGCACCGCCGAGAGCATCCGCGCCGCCTCGGGCTTGCCCTCGATCTCGTCCTGGATCAGCTTGATCAGGTGGATCGAGCCCTGGCT
>DATINU010000287.1:0-2046 GCA_035473955.1 Allosphingosinicella sp. | reverse complement strand
GGCCGAGCCCAACGGCATCGTCCTGGTCACCGGCCCGACCGGCTCCGGCAAAACGACGACGCTTTATGCGGGGCTGAAGCGGCTCAACGACGGCAGCCGCAACATCCTCACCGTGGAGGATCCGGTCGAATATGCGGTGGACGGCGTCGGCCAGACCCAGATCAACCCGCAGGTCGGACTGACCTTCGCCGCCGGGCTGCGGGCGATCCTGCGGCAGGATCCGGACACGGTGATGGTCGGCGAGATTCGCGACCGGGAGACGGCCGATATCGCCGTCCAGGCGGCGCTCACAGGCCATCTGGTGCTTTCAACCGTGCATACCAACGACGCGGTCGGAGCGATCACCCGCCTTCGCGATATGAAGGTCGAGCCCTTCCTGATCGCCTCGACGGTGCGCGCGGTGATCGCCCAGCGGCTGGTGCGGCGGCTTTGCGGCGAATGCCGGCAACCGGTCGAGGCGTCGGGGAGCCTGTCCTCGCTGCTCGGGCTTGAGCCCGGGACGCTGGTTTACGAGCCCAAAGGCTGCCCGGCTTGCGGCGGCTCGGGCTATAAGGGCCGGATCGGGGTGTTCGAGGCGGTGCGCGTGGACGACGAGGTCAGGCGGCTGATCAATGGCGGCGCCGAGGAGACGGCGATTTCCGCGCACGTCTTCCGCGCAAGCGACACCTTGAGCGAGGCCGCGCGGCGGCTGGTGCGGGAGGGCGTGACCAGTCCGGAGGAGGCCGTGCGCGTCTCCCGCCGCGAGGCGGCCGATGCCTGAATATGCCTATGTCGGCCTCGACACCGCCGGGCGCGAGCGGCGCGGGCAGGTCCGCGCCGAAACCAGCGACGCCGCGCGCGACCAGCTCGTCCGGCGCAAGCTCTACGTCGTCAGGATCGAGGCGACCGAGGGCAGCGCCGCGCCGCCTTTGCTCTCGCGGGGACTGTTTTCGCGGCGCAAGCTCGGGGTGAAGCAGCTCACTCTGTTCACCCGCCAGCTGGCGACTTTGATCCAGGTCAGCCCGCTCGAAGAGGCCTTGCGCACGATCTCGCGCCAGGCCGAGCGCGAGGAAGTCCGCCGCGTGCTCGGCAACGTCCATGCCGGCGTGGTCGAGGGGCGGCGGCTCTCCGAGGCGATGGCGCGCGAGGCGGCGAGCTTTCCGGCGCTCTACCGGGCGATGGTCGCCGCGGGCGAGGGTTCCGGGACGCTGCCGCCGATCCTGGAGCGGCTCGCCAATCTGATGGAGCGGCAGGCGCAGGTGCGATCAAAGGTGCTTTCGACGCTCGCCTATCCGATCATCCTCGCCTGCGTCGCCAGCTTCGTGGTGTTCGCGCTGATGATCTTCGTGGTGCCCAAGGTGGTCGAGCAATTCCAGGACATCGGCCAGACGCTGCCGCTGCTCACCCGGATCGTGATCGGGCTTTCCAATTTCCTCGCCGCCTGGTGGTGGGCGCTGCTACTGGCGGGCGCGCTGGCCATTTTCCTGGCCGGGCGGGCGCTGAAGGACGAAGGCATCCGCATGAAGTTCGATCGGATGCTGCTGCGGTTGCCGCTCATCGGCCGCCTGATCCGCGATCTCCATGCCGCCCGCATGGCGCGGACGCTTTCGACCATGGTGTCGAGCCGACTGCCCTTGCTGGAGGGGCTGAAGCTCACCACCGGCACCGTCCACAACCGCGTGCTGCGCGCCGCCTCGGCCGAGATCGCCGAGACGGTGCGGACCGGCGGCAGCCTCTCCGGCGCCCTGAAGCGCGCCGGTATCTTCCCGCCGCTGCTCGTCTATCTCGCCGCGAGCGGTGAGGCTTCGGGGCGGCTCGACGTGATGCTGGAGCGCGCCGCCGATTATCTCGACCGAGAGTTCGACACCTTCACGACGACCGCGCTTTCCCTGCTGGAGCCGGCGATCATCATCGTCATGGGCGCGATCGTCGCGCTGATCGTGCTGTCGATCCTGCTTCCGATCCTGCAACTCGATACTTTGGCTGGTGGATTATGATTTTCATCGCGCAAAACCCGAAGACCCGTGCCGCTGGATTGCTTCGCTCCGCTCGCAATGACGAACAGGA
>DATINU010000286.1:0-1852 GCA_035473955.1 Allosphingosinicella sp. | reverse complement strand
CGGTGGCGAGGTTGATGTGCGGATGCGGGCGCACGTCGATGCCGGTCCCCGCCGCCAGCGTCGCAGGCCCCATCTGGTCGAAGAAAATGAACGGCCCGATCGTCGTCCGCTCGCGGTGCGGCAAGGTCCGGTGCACCTTGAACCCGCCGAGATCGTGGGTGGTAGGCAGGAGGATCTGGAGGAAAGGGTCGCTGGGCATGCTCCATCCTAGCCGGGATGACGCACAAAGCGAAGTCACCGGCCGGAGTCGCGGGCGCGTCTCTAACGTTCGCCCATTCCCGCATTGACAAAACTCTATATATGTAGATTTAAGCCACATGGCTCGAAGCCGGATCTTGTCGCTGCCAGCGCGCGCGATCCTTGCGATCATGGATAATGCCGGGAGCCGCTGGCTCCATGGCTACGATCTCTGCCGTCAGAGCGGGGTCAAGTCCGGCACGCTCTATCCGTTGCTCATCCGCCTGGAGCAGCAAGGTTACCTGGAGGCCGAATGGCAGGCGCCCGTGGAAGTCGGGCGGCCGCCGCGTCACGCCTATCGGCTGACGGTCGCGGGCCGAGCGTTGGCGTCCGCAATCGCGCCCTCCGGGCCGAGTGTTACCGCCGTCGGTGAGGCTCGGAGAAAGCCCGCATGAGGCGCGTGCTCGCTACAGCGATCGTCCGGCTCGCCGCGATAATTCTGCCCGCAAGCCTACGGGGCTGGGGCCGCGCCATGGCGGCCGAGCTCGCCGTGATCGAAAGACCGGGAGCGGCTCTCGCCTTCGCGTTCGGCTGCCTTGCCGCCGCGCTCCGCCAGACCATGGCCTTCCCCCGTCACTCAAATCGAGGAACGTCAGTCATGCATCAGGGAAACAATGTGCTCCGCCATCCGCGTCGCCTCGCCGCACTATGCGCGATCGGCGCGACGGGCCTCGGCTTGGCCTATATGTGGGCGGCAAGGGCGCCGTCTTCGTATCTTGCAGTCAACGCCGCAGCGCTCGCCATCGGCCTGCTGGCGGCCGGGGTGCTGACCGAGGCTGGAAGGCTTTGGCGCGCCGCTCCCGGCGCTGTCGGCGTCGCGCTCGCCGGCCTGATCCTGCTCACCAGCCTGTTCGGCGTCTCCGCTGATGGCGCGACGCGCTGGATCTCGGCCGGGGGGATTCTCCTCCAACCCGCCCTCTTCGTCATTCCGATCGTCGCCCTCGGCTTCGCGCGCTTGCGCGACGCAATTTCGCTGTTCGCGATCCTAATCGCGGCGCTGGCGCTGGCGCTTCAGCCGGACCGAGCGATGGCGGGCGCGCTTGCCGCAGGCATGGCCGCGCTGGCACTGGTGCGGCGGGACCGGGTGGTGCTGGTCGCGCTTGGCGGGGCGCTGGCGGCATTCACGGCCACGCTGGCGCGGGCCGACGCTTCGTCAGTCGTGCCTTTTGTGGATCAAGTTTTCTATTCGTCCTTCGACGCGCATCCGCTGGCGGGGTTCGCGGTTCTCGCCGGGGCGATCCTGATGCTTGTCCCGGCTGTCGCGGGGTACATCTATGATTCAAGTCATCGAGCGATCTACGCCGTGTTCGGTGCGGTCTGGCTCGCCGTGATCCTGGCGGCCGCGCTTGGCAACTATCCGACGCCGCTGGTGGGCTATAGCGGTAGCGCGATTCTCGGCTATCTGATCAGCCTGATGGGCCTGCCGCCCCGCCCCGCCACTCGGAGCATCGGCCAAGACGGGGCGACCGTGCGGTCCGAGTCAAAAGATCACCAGTCCTTCCCACGCGCCGTCCTGCCCGGCGTGGGCTGAGAGCGAGGCCACTCGCCGGGTGCGCGCGCCCGGATCGCCAGCGCATGGACTCGCTCCCGCATCAAATCGCCCAGCGCGGCGTTG
>DATINU010000285.1:0-2609 GCA_035473955.1 Allosphingosinicella sp. | reverse complement strand
GATGCGGTAATCGACGACGCCGTGCGCCGCAAAGAAGGATCGGGTCAGATTGATGTATTTGGTCGCGACCCGCATCCGCCGGTTATGCTGGGCGCGGAATCCCGTGGTGACATCGTCGAGATCGGCCATGGTACGGACGTCGATCCAGGCCTGCGGAACCGCAACCACCACATTGGCGCTGCCAAAGCCGAGGCCGTCGATCATCAGCACGCGCTTGTCGGCGTCGAGGATGCTCTCGCGCACCAGGTCCTCGCCGGTGACCCCGAGATGCACGGCCCCGCGCGCCAGTTGCGAGGCAATCTCGCTGGCGGAGAGATAGGCGATCTCCACATTCTCGAGCCCGTTGATGGTGCCGCGATAGTCGCGGGCGCCGCGCGGCTTGGCGAGCCCAAGTCCGGCACGGGTGAAGAACGCCTCGGCGTTTTCCTGCAGGCGGCCCTTGGAGGGAACCGCCAGAACAAACGGCGTGGTCATGACGACGCGCTCCCGCTCGCTGCGGATTTGCCGCCGATTTGGGTCAGGGCCTCGACCCATACCGAGAAGCCGACCGCGGGGATCGGCGTGGCGGAGCCAAGCTGGGTCATCAGCCCGTCGTAACGGCCGCCTGCCACCAACGGCTCGACGCCGTTGCCCCTGGAGTGCAGTTCGAACTCGAAGCCGGTGTAATAGTCGACGCCGCGTCCGAACGAGGTCGAAAAACGGGTCAGCCGGGTATCGATGCCGCGTGCCGCCATGAAACGGACCCGGCTCTCGAACTGGTCGATTGCGGCGGCAATGTCGAGCTTCGCGTCGTCGGCGAGCGCGCGCAACTCGGCGATCGCGTCGTCAGGGTCGCCGGCGATCGCCAGGAACCGCTTGATCGATTTGAGCGCGTCGCGCGGCAGCGCGCCGCCCTTCAGGGTCGATTGCTCAAGGAAACGATCGGCGATTTCGGAGACCGAGCGGCCGCCGACATTGGTGGTGCCGGCGATCGACATCAGGTCGGTCACCAGCGCGAGGGCCGCCTTGCGGTCGGAGCCGGCGAGGGCGGCGAGCACGCCCTCATATTCGTTGCGGCTGCCGCCGGTCGCCAGCGTCAGCCGCTCGATGTCCTGGACCAGGCTGGTCTTGCGGTTGAAATCCTTGATCAGCCGGCGCCGCCACACCGGATAGAGTTCGAGTGCGTCGATCAGCGCGATGAAAAGCGCGACGTCGCCGGTGCGGATTTCGACGTCGGCGAGCCCGAGCGCGGCGGTCGCCTCCAGCGCCAGCGCGAGCATTTCGGCATCGGCGGCGGCGCGATCCTGCCGCCCGAACGATTCGATGCCGGCCTGCAGGAACTCGCTCGGGCGGCTGCCGCGATAGCGAAACACCGGACCGAGATAGCTGAACCCGGCGGGCTCGCCGGCCCGGCCGGAGGCCAGATAATCCCGCGCCACCGGAATGGTGAGGTCGGGGCGAAGGCAAAGCTCCTCTCCGCCGGGATCGGTGGTGAGATAGAGGCTCTTCCGGATGTCCTCCCCGGAGAGGTCAAGAAACGGCTCGGCCGGCTGCAGGATCGCCGGCTCGGCCCGCACGTAGCCGGCTTGCGCGAACGACAATAGCAGGGTGTCCGCCCAGGCGGCGGACCCGGTCGCACCTGGGGCGGCGGTCAGGCTCATCTTCGAAGTCCGATGATCTCCGGAAGCAGGTTCCAAAGACTTGAGGTTGCCGCCCCCTTAGCATGGCCGGGGCGAGGTTTCGACAGGGAACGGCCAAGTGGCTTAATGCCGATGGAACGGGGCGGCGACCTCCGCCAGGCTGCCAGAAGCCGTTAACGGAGGCCACCGCCGGACCAGTCGCCCAGCGCGGTCTGGACCAGCGCCAGCGCCGCCACCGCCGCGGTATCGGCGCGCAGCACCCTCGGGCCAAGCGAAACCCGCAGCGTCAGCGGCTGTTGCATCAGCAGGGCACGCTCGTCCTCGGCAAATCCGCCCTCGGGGCCGACCAGAAGGTCGACGCCCTCGCCGGCCGTCTTGCCGTTTTGCAGCACCAGCATCGGATTGGCGACCTCTGCAGCCTCGTCGCAGAACACCAGCAGGCGCTGCGCATCGCGCTGGTTCAGATAGCGCTCGAGTGTCACCGGTTCCGCGACCGTTGCGATGCTCACGATTCCGCATTGCTCGGCCGCTTCGATGACATTGGCCCGCAACCGCTCGCCGTTGACCCGTGCGACCTGGGTGAAGCGGGTCAAGACCGGCTGGAGCGAGGCCGCGCCCATCTCGACGGCCTTCTGCACCATGTAGTCGAGCCGGGCATGTTTCAGTGGCGCAAAGACGTAAGTGAGGTCGGGCAGGCGGTCCTGTGTCCGGGTTCGGGCGACGATATGGAGACGGTCGGGCCGTTTGCGTCCGGCGATCGAAGCCTGCCATTCGCCGTCGCGCCCGTTGAACACCAGGATAGTCGCACCCGTGGATAGCCGCAGCACATTGCCGAGATAGTTGCTCTGGTTAGGCTCGAGCACGACCGTCTCGCCGGCGGCGAGCGGAGCATCGACAAACAGCCGGGGGCTGCGAAAATCGAGTTGCGGCATCAGCACTGTTCCGTTCCGCGGGCCTTTTATAGCGTTTTCGCGCGAAGCGGGACCCGGT
>DATINU010000284.1:0-9587 GCA_035473955.1 Allosphingosinicella sp. | reverse complement strand
CGGCGACGTTGCGCCGGATCGGGGAATTTCGCGGTGAGCGGCCGGTCGAGGCCGCCTGGTAAGGCGGCTCAAGCGTCGGCGGGGCCGCCCTTCAGGATGAAGCGCTTGTCGCAATAGCCGCAGTCGACGAAGCCCTTCTCGTCGATCTGCAGCCAGACGCGCGGATGGCCGAGCGCGGGCGAAATTTGGGCCGCGCCATCGCAGGCGACGCGGGCGCTGTCAGTGTAGGCGATTTCGGGCGTATCGGGGTCGTTGGCCATGGCGCCCGCCTTAGCGAAGGCGAGAGGGCTTCGCCAGACGGCAAAGACGGGCTATTCCCCCGCCATGTCCGACGCCGCCATTTCCATCATTGACCTGCAGAAGACCTATGCGGGCGGCAAGCGCGCGCTCGACGGGATCAGCCTCGAGGTGCCGCGCGGGGGCATTTTCGGCCTGCTGGGCCCAAACGGGGCCGGCAAGTCGACGCTGATCAACATCCTCGCCGGCCTGGTCACGAAGAGCGGCGGCAGCGCCAATATCTGGGGCTTCGACATCGACGAGCATCCGCGCAACGCCAAGCGCTCGATCGGCGTGGTACCGCAGGAAATCCTGTTCGATCCCTTTTTCACGCCGAAAGAGGCGCTGGAGATCCAGGCCGGGCTCTACGGCATCCCCAAGGCCGAGCGGCGCACAAGCGAGCTGCTCCGCGCCGTGCGGCTCGAGGACAAGGCCGATGCCTATGCCCGCACGCTTTCGGGGGGGATGAAGCGGCGCCTGCTGGTCGCCAAGGCGATGGTCCATTCGCCGCCGATCCTGGTGCTCGACGAACCGACCGCGGGCGTCGACGTCGAGCTGCGCCAGCAACTCTGGGACTATGTCCGCTCGCTCCACGCGCAGGGCGTCACCATCGTGCTGACCACCCACTATCTGGAGGAGGCCGAGCAGCTTTGCGACCGGATCGCGATCATCAATCACGGCAAGTTGATCGCCAACGAGCCGACCCGCACCCTGGTCAACATGGCGCAGGAGAAGGTGGTCGAGGTGGTCGTCGACCGCGACATCGCCCACGCGCTGGAAAATGCCTGCTTCGAGCAGATCGAGCAGATGGGCGAGCGCACGCTGGCGATCACCTACCGCAAGGACCGGGTCAATGCCGGCGACGTGCTGGCCGCGCTCCAGAAGGAAGGGCTCGGCATCGTCGACGTTTCCACCCGCGAGCCGGATCTCGAGGACGTCTTCCTGAACCTCACGCGGGCCACGGTCACCGATGGCTAGCCGGGATTACGATGTCCTGATCGTCGGGGCGGGCGCGGCCGGGCTGACGGCGGCGCTCAATCTCGCCTCTCGCTTTAAGGTGGCCGTGCTGGCCAAGGGCGAAGGCGCGACCGGCTGGGCGCAGGGGGGAATCGCGGCGGTGCTGGAGCCGGGCGATACCTTCGAAAGCCATATCGAAGATACGATGGTGGCGGGCGCGGGCCTCAACAACCGCACCACCGTGGAATTCGTCGTCGAGCATGCGCCGGCGGCGATCGCACGGCTGGCAGAATTGGGCGTGCCCTTCACCGGCGACAGCGACGGCGAGGGCTGGCACCTGACCCGCGAGGGCGGCCACAGCCACCGCCGCATCGTCCATGTCGACGACGCCACCGGCTGGGCGGTGCAGCAGGCGCTGGAAAAGGCGGCCAAGGCCCATCCCAATATCGCGATGATCCCCGACATGGTCGCGATCGATCTCGTCACCTCCCGGCACGGGGAGCGCTATTCGGGCGACGGCCATGTCTGGGGCGTCTATGCGCTGAACCGCCGCAGCGGAAAGGTCGAGACCTTCACCGCGCGGGCGACGATCCTCGCCACCGGCGGCGCGGGCCGGGTCTATCTCTTCTCGACCGCGCCCCAGGGAGCGACCGGCGACGGCATCGCCATGGCGTGGCGGGCGGGCTGCCGCGTCTCCAACATGGAGTTCATGCAATTCCACCCGACCTGCCTCTACAATCTGGAGGTCAAGAACTTCCTGATCACCGAAGCGGTGCGCGGCGAGGGCGGGCGGCTCAAGCTTCCCGACACCGGCCACCGCTTCATGCCCGAATTCGATCCGCGCGAGGAGCTGGCGCCGCGCGACGTTGTGGCGCGCGCGATCGACCATGAGATCAAGCGGCTCGGCCTCGATTACGTCCATCTCGACATCAGCCACCGCGATCCGGACTTCGTGAAAGGCCATTTCCCGAACATTTACGAACGACTGCTCGCACTCGGCATCGACATGACGAAGGAGCCGATCCCCGTTGTCCCGGCTCAGCATTATACTTGCGGCGGCGTGGTCATCGATCTGGACGGGCGCACCGATCTGCCCGGCCTCTACGCGGTCGGCGAGGTCAGCCAATCGGGCCTGCACGGCGCCAACCGGCTCGCCTCCAACTCCCTACTCGAATGTTTCGTGTTCGGCGACGCGGCGGCGACGGATATCAACGCCCATTGGGACGATCTCCTGCCCCCGCCCCCGATCCGCGCCTGGGACGAAAGCCGGGTCACCGATTCGGACGAAGAGGTGGTGATCAAGCAGAACTGGACCGAAATCCGCCGCTTCATGTGGAATTATGTCGGCATCGTCCGCACCACCAAGCGGCTCGAGCGCGCCCAGCACCGGATCCGCATGCTGCAGGACGAGGTCGGCGACTATTACGGCCATTTCCGCGTGACGCCGGATCTGGTCGAGCTGCGCAACCTCCTCCAGACCGCCGAGCTGATCGTCCGCTCCGCGCTCCACAGGAAGGAGAGCCGCGGGCTGCATTACACGCTCGATTATCCGAAGACGCTGGCCAAGGCGGTGGACACGGTCCTCGCGCCCTAGCGCGAGAGGAAGGCGCGCACTTCGTCCCGAAACCGGGTTGGCTGATCGAACATGATCATGTGCCCGCTGCCATCGATCCGGACGAGGTGGGCATTGGCGGCACTTTCGTAGGCGTCCTCGAAGGTGCGATCGATCGAGGCGCGGGTGGCCTCGTCGGGCGAGGCGTAAACCACGGTCATCGGCGCGCGGATGCGGGAGAGCCGGGGGGTGAGATCGGTGGTGGCGAGCTCGCGCATGGCGCGGCCGACCACGTCCGGATCGCTGTCGCGATTGGCCGCATTGGGCGGGCTGAAGGCGTTCATCAGGGCGCCGAACAGGCGCCGCCCGCCCGGCGTGCCGGCGAAATTGCCAAGGCTGTCGGCCAACGGTCCGATCCCTTCGGCGCTCTGCCCGAACAGACCGGCGGGCTGGGGCAGCATATCGACCACCATGATCCGCCCCACCAGATCGGGGCGCCGCGCCGCGATCATCATCGTCAGCGTGCCGCCCATCGAATGGCCGACGATCGCGGGCCGGCGCAGGCCCCGATCCTCGATATAGCGGATGATCTCGTCGGCGAGGGGCGAGAGGATCGCACCCGAGCCATTGCCCCGCGCCGGCTCGCCCGCGAAACCAGCGACCTGGAGAAGATGGTAGCGATAGCCGCTTACCGCCGCGGCGGTGCTCCGCCAGGTGCCGCGTCCCGCGGTGAGCCCGGGAATCAGGAGCACGTCGGGGCCCTCCCCCGTCAGCTCGACCGAGAATCGGGTCGGCTCAAATGGCGCGGCGGCCAGCGCCGGCGCGGCGGCGACGAGCAGGGCGAAGCTGCCAAGAAGGAAATGCCTGCGGTCCATCGCCGCGATCCCTATCTCCGCATGTTTGAACGCAACCTTACCTTCGGTTAGACCTTCCCCATGTCCTCCCCGCATCTCTATCTCGTCGACGGCTCGTCCTACATCTTCCGCGCCTTTCACCGGCTGCCGCCGCTGACCAACAAGCACGGGCTCAACGTGGGCGCGGTCTATGGCTATACGACCATGCTCTGGAAGCTGGCCGACAGCCTCAACAAGGCGGACGGCCCGACCCATCTCGCCGTCATCCTCGACGCCTCCGAATCGACCTTCCGCAACCAGATGTACGATCAGTACAAGGCGAACCGCCCGCCGCCGCCGCCCGAGCTGGTCCCGCAATTCCCGCTGATCCGCGACGCCACCCGCGCCTTCTCCATTCCCTGTCTCGAGGAAATGGGGCTGGAGGCCGACGACATCATCGCCTGCTATTCGAAAGCGGCGCTGGCCGCGGGCTGGCAGGTCACCATCGTCTCGTCCGACAAGGATCTGATGCAGTTGATCGAGCCCGGCCTCGACATGCTCGACACGATGAACGACCGGCGGATCGGGCGCGACGAAGTGATCGAAAAGTTCGGGGTCCCGCCCGAGCAGGTCGGCGAGGTGCTGGCGCTGATGGGCGACAGCGTCGACAATATCCCCGGCGTCCCCGGCATCGGCCCCAAGACCGCCTCGAAGCTGATCCAGGAATATGGCGACGTCGAGGCCGTGCTCGCCGCCGCGCCGGAGATGAAGCCCTCCAAGATGCGCGACAATCTGATCGAGCATGCCGAAAAGGCGCGGCTTTCGCGCAAGCTGGTGGAGTTGATCTGCGATTCGCCGCTGCCGGAGCCGCTCGATGGCTTGGCGATGAGGGGGATTCCGGAGGAGCCGCTGCGCGAGTTCCTGGAATTTCACGGCTTTCGCTCCTTGCTCGCGCGCTTGGGTGTGCAGGCGCAGGCCGACGCGCCCGTGCGGCAGGCGGTCAGCCAGGCCGAAGTCCGCCCCGAGCCGAAGATCGACCGCTCGCTCTACGAGACCGTCACCGACGAGGCGGCGCTCGACCGCTGGATCGCGGAGGCAGAAGCAAAAGGCCGGGTCGCCTTCGACACCGAGACGGACGGGCGCGACTGCGTCTCGGCCAAATTGGTCGGCATCAGCCTCGCCACCGACTGCAACCGGGCCTGCTACATCCCGCTGGAGCATGGCGGCGACGACATGTTCGCCGAGCGGCCCGAGCAGCTTTCGTCGGCGCTGGCGCTGGCGAAGCTCAAGCCGCTGCTCGAGGACCCGGCCATCCTCAAGATCGGCCACAATCTCAAGTTCGACTGGGTGGTGCTCGAGAAGCGCGGCATCCGCGTCGCACCCTATGACGATACGCTGGTGATGAGCTTCAACCTCGACGCGGGCGGGCTCAATTCCCATGCGCTCGACGATCTCGCGAAGAAGCATCTCGATCACGAGTGCATCCCGTTCAAGTCGCTCTGCGGGACCGGGCAGAAGCAGATCACCTTCAACCTCGTCCAGCTCGACAAGGCGACCGAATATGCCGCGGAGGATGCCGATGTGGCGCTTCGCCTCTGGCTGCGCTTCCGCGCGCGGCTGCCGTTCGAGAAGGTGACGCGGGTCTATGAGCTGGTCGACCGGCCGATGGTCGCGGTGATCGGCGGCATGGAGCTGGGCGGCGTCAAGGTCGATCGCGAGGTGCTGAAAAGCCTTTCCGCCGAGTTCAACGTCCAGATCGCCGCGCTCGAGGACCGGATTTGCGGCGAGGCCGGCTGCAAGTTCACGATCGGCTCACCCCAGCAATTGGGCGACATCCTCTTCAACCAGATGGGCCTGTCGGGCGGGCGCAAGGGCAAATCGGGCACCTGGTCGACCGATCAGAACGAACTGGAGCGGCTGGAGCGCGAGGGCGTGCCGATCGCCCGGCTGGTGCTGGAATGGCGGCAGCTCAGCAAGCTCAAATCCACCTATACCGACGCGCTGCAGGAGCAGATCAACAAGGAGACGGGGCGGGTCCACACCTCCTATTCGCTCTCGGGCGCGCAGACCGGCCGGCTCGCCTCGACCGACCCCAACCTGATGAACATCCCGATCCGCACCGAGCTCGGCCGCCGCATCCGCGACGCCTTCATCGCCGAGCCGGGCCATGTCCTGCTTTCGGCCGATTACAGCCAGATCGAGCTGCGCCTCGCCGCCCATATGTGCGACGTCCCGACCCTGAAAGAGGCGTTCGCCGAGGGCGAGGACATCCACAACCGCACCGCCGAGGAGCTGTTCGGCACGGTCGACCGGGACACCCGCGCCAAGGCCAAGACGATCAATTTCGCTATCCTCTACGGCATCTCGCGCTGGGGCCTCGCCCAGCGCCTCGAGATCAGTGCCGAGGAGGCGCAGGCGATGATCGATCGCTATTTCGAACGCTTCCCGGGCATCCGCGCCTATATCGGCGACACTTTGACGGGCGCGCGCGAGACCGGCTTCACCACCACTCTGTTCGGCCGCAAGACGCATTTCCCGCGGATCAAATCCAACGTGCAGCACGAGCGCCAGGGCGCCGAGCGCGCCGCGATCAATGCGCCGATCCAGGGGACGGCCGCCGATATCATCAAGCGGGCGATGGCGCGAATGGGCCCGGCGCTCGACGAGGCGGGCTTCGCCGGCACGCGCATGCTGATGCAGGTCCATGACGAACTGGTCTTCGAAGTACCCGAAGGCGAGGTCGACGGCGCCACCAAAGTCATCCGGGCGGTGATGGAGCGCGCCGCCGAGCCCGCCGAACCGCTCAGCGTGCCGCTGGGCGTCGAGATCGGCACCGGGCCGAACTGGGGCGCCGCGCATTGAGCGAGGCGGCCCCCCGGCCCGATGAGGACATCGCCGCGCTGGCGAAGGGCGGGCGGACCAATTTCTTCGGCTTCATCCTCAGGCTCGCCGCGCGGCTGCCCTTCCTGTTCATCGCCGGCCGCTTTTACGGACCCGATCTGCTCGGGCGCTTCGCCTATGCGGTCATCGTGATCGAATTGGCCGCGCAGCTCGCCACGATGGGGTTGAAGCGCGGCCTCGCCCAGCAGCTGTCGACCACCGATCAGCCGCACGTCTGCGTGGTCTGGGATGGGCTGCTCGCCGCCTTCATCGCCTCGGCGATCGCCAGCGCGATCCTGATGCTCGTCCCCCAGGCGATGTTCCCGGCCGGCGACATCAGGGGCGCGGAATGGCTGCTGCCGCTCGTCATCTTCGGCATCGCCGGGGCGGACGTGGCGCTGGCCGCGCTCGCTTACCGTCTTGACGTCGCCTCGACCGTCCATGTCCGCGCGATCGTCGAGCCCTGGGTGATCAGCCTCGCCGCCGGCGCGCTGGCCTACACCTATTTTCTGCGTGACGGGCTGATCATCGCCTATGTCGTCTCGGTCGTAGCCGGCCTCGCGACCGCGCTCTGGCGGCTGATCGGCAGCTACGGCGTACCGCGCGGCTGGCGGCCGCATCCGGAGACGCTGATGGCGGTGGCCCGGCGGAATGTGCCGCTGGCCGCCGCCGACGCGATCGAATGGGGCTCGCGCCGGCTCGACATCGCGATCATCGGTCAGTTCGTCGCGCCTTATTGGGTCGGCGTCTATTATATCGCGCAGCAGGTCGCCTCGGTGCCGCAGAAATTGAAGACCAGTTTCGATCCGATCCTCGCGCCCGTGATCACCCAGAAGCTCGCCGAGGGCGACAAGCAGGCGGTCGCCAGGCAAATCCGCCAGGTCGGCTTCTGGATCATCGCCGCGCAAGCCGCGATCGCGCTGGCGCTGGGCATTCCAGGCGAGGCCGTCATGGGACTGGTTGGGCCGCAATTCGTCGGCGGCACCGCCGCGCTCGCCTTCCTGCTCGCGGCGGAGGTGGTGGCGGCGACCGCCGCGGTGTCCGAAGGCGCGCTCGTCTATGTCGCGCGGCACCGGAACCTGCTCATCTCGCTGCTGATGCTGAGCACGCAGGCGCTGCTGACGCTCGCCATCATCCTCGGCCTCGACGCGGCGCACTGGCCGGAGGACGACAATCTTCGCCAGGCCTTCCAGTCGGCGGGCGCGGCGGTCGCGCTCTGCCTCGCGCTTGGCATGGCCTCGGTGTTGAAGGCACGTCTGCTCTCGAAATTGCTCGGCGCGCCCGTGCAGGGCTGGCGCTGGCCTTTGGTCTGGGCGGCGGCGGCGGCGATCCTGGTCGGCTACGGCTTCACCGCGCTGCCGCAGGCCTTCGAATGGGCCGAGCTCGCGATCGGCGCGCCGCTGATTCTCTTCGTCTTCGGCTGGGTGGTATGGCTACGCGGCTTCACCCACGAGGATCGCGAGCTCTTCCGGCTCAGAAAGGACGAGGGGCCGAGCTTGCCCGCCAAGGACGTCGCAACGCCCTAGTGACGGAAATGCCGCATGCCGGTGAAGACCATGGCGAGCCCTGCTTCGTCGGCGGCGGCGATCACCTCCTCGTCGCGGACCGAGCCACCCGGCTGGATCACCGCCGTCGCCCCGGCCTCGACCGCCGCCAAGAGCCCATCCGCGAACGGAAAGAAGGCGTCGGAGGCAACCGCCGAGCCGATCGTGCGCGGCTCCGCCCAGCCGGCCTTCTCGGCGGCGTCCTTGGCCTTCCAGGCGGCGATGCGGGCGGATTCGAGCCGGTTCATCTGCCCGGCGCCGATCCCGGCGGTGGCGCCGTCCTTCGCATAGACGATCGCATTCGATTTCACATGCTTGGCGACCGTCCAGGCGAACAGGCAATCGGCGAGTTCGCGCTCGGTGGGCGCGCGCTTCGTCACGACCTTGAGAGCGCCCGTGCCGATCCGGCCATTGTCCCGGCTTTGCACCAGCCAGCCGCCGGCGATGGTCCTGGCCTCGATGCCGGGCCGGGCCGGGTCGGGCAGGTCGCCGATCAGCAGCAGCCGCAAATTCTTCTTCGCGGCGAAGATAGCGCGGGCGTCCGTATCGGCATCGGGGGCGACGACGACCTCGGTGAAGATGCCGGCGATCGCTGCCGCGGTCTCGGCGTCGAGCGGCCGGTTGACCGCGACGATCCCGCCGAAGGCCGAGACGCCGTCGCAAGCGAAGGCCGCTGCATAGGCCTCGCACAGGCTCGACCCCGCGGCGACGCCGCAGGGGTTGGCATGCTTGACGATCACGCAGGCGGGCGGCCCGTCCCGGAATTCCGAGACCAGGGCGAGCGCCGCATCGGCATCGGCGAGATTGTTGTAGCTGAGCGCCTTGCCCTGCACCTGCTCGGCCTGGCCGATACCCCGGACGCGGGAACCGACATGGCTGTAGAAGCCGGCCTGCTGGTGCGGATTTTCGCCGTAGCGGAGGGCCGACGCCCGCTTGAGGCAGATCGGCATCGTCTCGGGAAAGATTTCGCCTTGATCGGCGAGTGCGAACCAGCTTGCGATCACGCCGTCATAGGCGGCGGTCGCGGCAAAAGCCTTTGCAGCCAGACGCTTGCGCAATTCGAGCGACGTCATGCCGCCGCTTTCGTCGAGCGCCGCGATCAACGCCGGATAATCGTCCGGATCGGTCACGGTGACCACGAAAGCATGGTTCTTGGCCGCCGAACGCACCATCGAAGGGCCGCCGATATCGATATTCTCGACGATCTCATCGCGCCCGGCGTCCTTCGCCACGGTCTGGGCGAAAGGATAGAGGTTCACCACCACCAGATCGATCGCGCCGATGCCATGCTCGGCCATGGCGGCGGCGTGCGCGGGATCGTCGCGGACCGCCAGCAGCCCGCCATGGACCTTGGGATGGAGCGTCTTTACCCGCCCGTCCATCATCTCGGGAAAACCGGTGAGATCGGAAATATCGCGGACGTCCAGGCCCGCTTCGCGCAAGGCCGCGGCGGTGCCACCGGTCGAAATCAGCTCCACCCCGTGCCGCGCCAAAGCTTGCCCCAGTTCGACGAGCCCCGCCTTGTCCGACACGGACAGCAACGCG
>DATINU010000283.1:0-10571 GCA_035473955.1 Allosphingosinicella sp. | reverse complement strand
CGTCGCCGTGCCGCCGACGCCCTCGCCGGGTCTGGTGGCGATGACGGTGAGCTCCGGAGTGGGCGACTATCGCAACGGCGACGAAATCTGGCTGAACCGGATCGCGCCCGAGGATTTCGCGAGCGCGCTCAATCGCGACCTGCTCGTCCCCCGCCCCGCCGGCCGCTACGTCTTCGGCCGCCTGATCGGTCGCGAAGGATCGCGCATCCAGATCCTGCCGCTCGGCGCCGGCGGCAAGCAACAGGTCTTCGACGATCCGCCCTGGGCCGCGGTGGCGGTGAAGCTGATCCGTTCCCTCTAACGGCTAAAGGTGCCGCGTCTCTTCGGGCGGATTCCACCAATTGTCGTGGCGCCCGTCCATATAGCGCACCGGCGCCGCGATCAGCGCGGCGGGATCGAGATCGTCGAGCGCCGGGACGAAGATCGAGACATAATCGCCGCCGATCTGCTCGATATAGCCGTGCCCGTGGGTCGTCACGCCGCACGTGCGGCAGAAGCGGTGGTGCGCCTGCATCGTGCCGAATTGATAGTCGCCGAGGACCTCCTCGCCCGAGAGGAGCCGGAAATCGGCCGGCTTCATCCCGCCGACGCTCCAGTTCCGTTTCTTCCAGCAGATCGAGCAATTGCATTTGCCCGTGCCCTGGTCGAGGTCGATGTCCGCCTCGAACGTCACCGCGCCGCAATGGCAGCTGCCGTGATAGGTCTTCTTCGCCACGTCGCTCTCCCGGGTTTCATGGTGGGCGCTGACGGGCTCGAACCGCCGACCCTCTCGGTGTAAACGAGATGCTCTACCAACTGAGCTAAGCGCCCGGCGCCGGAGCGCTGGCAGGAAAAGCGGGAACCGGTTTTCCGTCCGCCAGCGCGACCAGCTACGACTCCGCTCCTGCCATCGCCGCGGGCGGCGGTCAAATGGCGTTGGGCGCGATCCGCTGGGCGGCCTTCAGGTACGCGGTGAGCGCCCGCGCGGTATCGTCGGAGAGCGCGATATAGACCCGCCGCCCGTCCTGCGGATCGGCCGTTCGCATGAAAAGGCCGCGGTCGGTGAGCGCCTTGATCCAGCGAAGCGCCGTCGTCGCCGGCACCGCCGCGGCGATGCAGAGGCTCGAGACCGCCACCCTGGTCCCCTCCAGCCGCGCCGCCATCAGATCGAGCAGCATGTCCCAGGCCGGATCGGCGAACAGGCCGCCGCGGAAGAACTGGTCGCGCAGCCGCCGCGCGCGAATGATCGAGCGGACATAGGCGGCGTCGAGCCCGGGCTCGTCCTTGGCGTTGCCCGCTTTGGCCTTCCCCGCCTCGAGCGCGGCGGCCTCGTCGTCGGTCAGGGAGGCCAGCATGGCGGCGATCCGGCTCACGTCCTCGGTCAACTGCTGCAGGATCGGCTGGCCATCGTCCCGGCCGATATCGCGGAGGCGGGCCGCCTGCGGCCGGGCGGTCAGCGCGATGCCCAACAGGCGCTCGACCTCGGTGCCGTCGACGAACCACCGGAATGGAGCGGGCCAGTCTCTCCCGCCCAGCAGATCGAACAGCGCCCCGGAGGCCGAAACCAGGATCCGCCGGGCACCGGTCTCGGCCTCGCCGGCGGCCCAATCCAGCACCTTCGAAGTCTCAGGCGCGATTGCCCCGCCCAGTTCCATAAGCGCGGGCCCGCCCGGCATCGAGGCGATGGCGGATCGATCCGCGGTGAGTTCCGACGCCGCAACACGGCAGCCGGCGGCTTCGGCGGACTTCCGCATCCGTTCAATCGCTTCCGCACTGTCGCCGACAATGCAGATTGCCGGTTCGCCGCCATATTCGATCATCGCCAGCGCATCATGCGCCATCTCGCCGCCCATCGCCAAGTACCCCGTTCGCCCTCGCCAAAGAGGGTTGGGCGCTCTTCTGGCCATGTTGAACCGTTTTCGGGTCCGGTTCGGACTGAAATCGATCCGGCTAAGCGTCTTTATCTTGGGAAGAATTTGGCCGTTTGCCGTAAAAACCGCAGGGCTCTTTCGCGATCTCTCGCCCAAGGAGCCCGCGGGTCCGGGATACATTAAAATTATAGTCGCCGCGCCTGCGCTTCGCTGTCGATAAATTCAATCCATTTCGGATGAAGAAGGCGTCATGACGCCCGTTCCCGCGAGTGGCTTTATCTGCGGCTATTCGGGCGAATCACTTGCCGGTCCGCTTCATGTCTTTCGCGCTACTGACAAAGCGCAGATCAGGCCGATGCGTCTGCCGTATCGCCCGAAAGCACCGTTTCGGCGGTTTCGCCGTCAGGCAAAGGTGTCGGCGATCGCCTCATGATCCCCCACCAATGCCCGCGCCGCGCTGGCGAGGGAACCGCCGGTGAGCGCGATCGTCACGCCGCCGACCACCACCCCGAGCACCAGGCTCAGGATCATATGCAGGCCGAGCGAATATTGCGCCTCGATCTGCGCCCGCATCGCCGCGGGATCGGCCGCGCGGCCGCCTAGCACCTGCGACCAATAATCGCCCTGCAACAGCGCGGACAGGGCGATCGAGATTCCGAACACGGTCAGCATGAGGACGAGATAGGCGCCGAACAGGGTCCAGAAATGGCCGCGGCTGAGCTGCCAGGCCTCGCCGAGGACGATATGCCCCCGCAGCAGCGTCAGCGGATAGGCAAGCGACATCCTGACCCACAGGAACATCATCAGGCAGAATATGGCGAGGATGCCGAGGATCATGACCAGGCCCAGGCCCGCGCCCGCCGCGGCGCTTCCGCCCGGCGCGCCGAGGCCGCCGCCCACGCCGACGGCGACGGCGACGATGCCCAGTATGAAGGCGGCGATCAGGTAGACGACGCCGAACAGGATGGCGAGGATGATCGACAGCCCGATCTGCCTCAATTCGTCGCGGCCGGGGCGAAGAGAGGCGAAGCCGCTCTCCCGGGGCCGCAACATCGCCCGCTGCGCCGCGGTCCGCAGCACGTTGTAGAGGCAAAAGAAGGCGAAATAGAACAGCATGAGCCGGCCGAAGAAGCTGCCGATCGCTCCCATCGCGACGCTGGGATCGGCATTCTGGTCGATCGCCATCATCGGCATCATCGACGCGATCATGAAATAGCCGAGCGCGAACACGCCCAGCGAATAGATCAACCCCCAGACCAGCACCGAGCCGAACCGCGCCCGGATCAGCCCGAAGGCATCGCCGACGATCGTTCCAACGCTCAACATGGCCTGCCTCTCCCCGTTTGCCTGCCCATCAATGGCCGAGCGACTTCACGATCTCCTCCACCATCTTCTTCGCGTCGGCGAGCAACATCATCGTATTGTCGCGGTAGAAGAGCTCGTTGTCGACGCCCGCATAGCCGACGCCCCCCATCGAGCGCTTGATGAACAGCACCGTCTTGGCCTTTTCCACGTCGAGCACGGGCATCCCGTAAATGGGCGAGGTCTTGTCGGTCTTCGCGGCCGGGTTGGTCACGTCGTTGGCGCCGATCACGAAGGCGACGTCGCTGCGCGCGAACTCCGAATTGATGTCCTCGAGCTCGAAGACCTCGTCATAGGGCACGTTCGCCTCGGCGAGCAGCACGTTCATATGCCCCGGCATCCGCCCGGCCACCGGGTGGATCGCATATTTGACGGTGACGCCCTCTTTCTTGAGCAGGTCGCCCATTTCCCGCAAGGCATGCTGCGCCTGCGCGACCGCCATGCCGTAGCCCGGAACGATGATCACCTGCTCGGCCTGGCTCATCAGGAAGGCGGCGTCCTCGGCCGAGCCGCGCTTCCAGGGCCGGTCGATCGCCTCGCCGCCGCCCGCCGCGGCCTCGCCGCCGAAGCCGCCGGCGATCACGGAGATGAAGCTGCGGTTCATCGCCCGGCACATGATGTAGGAAAGGATCGCGCCCGAGCTGCCGACCAGGGCCCCGGTGATGATCATCGCGCTGTTGTGCAGGGTGAAGCCCATCGCCGCCGCCGCCCAGCCCGAATAGGAATTGAGCATCGACACGACGACCGGCATGTCCGCCCCGCCGATCGGGATGATCAAAAGGAAGCCGATCGCGAAGCTGAGCCCCGTCACGGTCCAGAAGATCCACGGGCTCTGATCTTGCGTGAAGTAAGCGATCAGGCCGATGATCGCGATCAGGGTGCCGAGATTGATGACGTGCCGGAGCGGCAGAATGATCGGCTTGCCCGACATGTTGCCGTTGAGCTTCAGAAAGGCGATCACCGAGCCCGAGAAGGTGATCGCGCCGATCGCGACGCCGAGCCCCATCTCGATCCGGCTGCTGAAATGGATCAGCCCGCCGGCATCGGCGATCCCGAAGGCGATCGGATTGAGGAAGGCGGCCGCCCCCACCAGCACCGCCGCCATGCCGACCAGGCTGTGAAAGGCCGCCACCAGCTGCGGCATCGCCGTCATCGCGATCCTTCGCGCCGTGACGAGGCCGATCACGGCGCCGACGGCGATGGCAGCCAATATCTCACCCGCCAACGTCCAATCCGGCCAAGGTCCGCAGTCGTGGAAGCAATATTGGCCCGGCCCTAGAGTCGGCAGCATAACCGGAAAGTGCACAACCAAAGTGGTCACTACGGCGATCAGCATGCCGAACATGCCGAAGCGATTGCCGCGTCTGGAGCTTGCCGGGCTGGACAGCCCCCGCAGCGCCAGGATGAAGCAGACGCCCGCCACCAGATAGGCGATCAGCACCCATGCGGGGGTCGCGGCCGGTTCGTGCATCAGCCGCGCTCCTTCTTCTTGTACATGGCGAGCATTCGGGCCGTCACCGCAAAGCCGCCGAAGATGTTGACGCTGGCCATCGCCACCGCCGCCAGCCCCAGCCATTTCGCCCCCGGCGCTCCGGAGGCGGCCGCGGCGATCAGGGCGCCGACGATGATCACCGAGGAAATGGCGTTGGTCACCGCCATCAACGGCGTGTGCAGCGCCGGCGTCACCGACCAGACGACAAAATAGCCGACGAAGCAGGCCAAGACGAAGATCGAGAGGATTGAGATGAAGTCCATATCGGCGTTTCCCCTAGGCCAGCCCGAGCCGCGTCTCGAGCAGCCGCAGCAGCCGCTCGTAGCGGTGCCGCCATTTTAGCGTCGGCAGCTCTTCGCAGGGGACTCGCAAGGTGCGCGAAGCCGCCGCCGCGGCCACGTCCCCGGCACCATGCCGCTCGGTCAGGCGCGCGGTCACCGCCGCCTCGCGCGCACCGAAATCCTCGGCCCACGCCTCGCCCACGGCGCCCGTGCCGAAGCCGCCGCAGAGCACCGAATGCTCGCGCGCGATCGCGCCATATTGGTCCATCGCGCCATAGACGGAAAGGTCCGACGCGCGGCTCCAGCCGGTCCCCGGCGTCGTGCAGCCCGCTGCCAGCGCAAGAAACGCTATCGGGAAAAGCCGCCTCATTGTACCGCTCCATGATCCGCGAGCCTTGCGGCCAGCGCGTCGAGGCTCCGCCCGTAAGCGGCGAGCGCGGCCCGATAAGGCGTCTCTCCCGCGGCGCAAGGCGCGCGCCGGTCGTGCCGCTGCAATCCTGCCCAGTCATTCTCGCCGAGCGCCAGCGCATGCCCCGCCTCCGCGCCGACGCCGAGCTGCTTCAGCTCCTCATGCCGCGCCGTCGCAATGCGCGTCTCGCCCCGCCCGGCCGCACCGGCACAGCTCAGCAGGAAATCGCGCGCCGCCAGGCTGCGGAAATTCGCCCGCCGCACCGGCTCGTCCGCGCTCGGACTCGATTTGGGTGCCGCCCCGCAGCCGGGCGCCAGCAGCATCGCCGCGGAGGCCATGCCCGCCATGGCCGCGGCCGGCCTCATCCCTTCAATCGCTCGTGCACGATCTGGCCGTCCTTGGTCAGCCGGATCCCCTGCACGATCTCGTCGTCGTCCGGCAGCGCCAGCGCCTTCGTCTCGCCGTCCCAGAAGGCGGAGAGGAAATTGTAGAGGTTGCGCGCGTAGAGCGCCGAGGCGTCCGCGGCGAGCCGGCTCGGCACGTTCCGGTGGCCGACGATCCTCACGCCGTGCTTCTCGACCACCTCGCCCGCGACCGCGCCCTCGACATTGCCGCCCTGCTCGACAGCGAGATCGACGATCACGCTGCCCGGCCGCATTGACTGGAGCTGCGCAGCCGAGATCAGCCGCGGCGCCGGCTTGCCCGGAATCAGCGCCGTGGTGATCACGATATCCTGCTTGGCGAGATGGCCGGAGACCAGCTCCGCCTGCGCCGCCTTGTACTCGTCCGACATCTCGGTCGCGTAGCCGCCGGCGCCCTCGCCCTCGATCCCGGCGACATTCTCGACGAAGATCGCCTTGGCGCCGAGCGACATGATCTGCTCCTTGGTGGCGGAGCGTACGTCGGTCGCCGAAACCTGCGCGCCGAGCCGCCGCGCGGTCGCGATCGCCTGCAGGCCGGCGACGCCGACGCCCATGACGAAGACCTTGGCTGCCGAAATCGTCCCCGCGGCGGTCATCATCATCGGGAAGGCGCGGCCATATTCGGCCGCCGCGTCGAGCACCGCCTTGTAGCCGGCCAGGTTCGATTGGGAGGAGAGGATGTCCATCGATTGCGCGCGGGTGATGCGCGGCATCCATTCCATCGCCAGCGCCTCCGCGCCGGCCTTGGCATAGCCCTCGATTGCGTCGCCGCGTGTGAACGGGCTCAGCGCGCCGACCAGCCGCGCCCCGGCCTTCATGCCTTTGAGGCTCGCCGGCTCGGGCCCCTGCACCGCCAGCACGATGTCCGCGTCCTTCAGCGCGTTGGCACGCGAACCAACGCTCGCTCCGGCTGCTTCATAATCGGCATCGGCGATCGACGCGCTCTCGCCCGCTTTGGCCTCGACCGCGACGCTGGCGCCGAGCGCGATATATTTCTTGACGGTTTCTGGTGTCGCGGAGACCCGGCGCTCGCCGCTGTCCGCTTCCTTGAGGACCGCGATCTTCACGCCCGCGGCCCCCTGCTCAGTTCGAGATGACGTAGATAACGAGCGCGCCCGTCAGCACCGACAGGATTGTCCCCCATTTCATCATGGAGATGAAGCGGGCGTAGCTGGTTTCGTGCGCCCTCAAATCCTTGCGGGTCTCGGCATCGGTCGCCATGCAATCCTCCTGTTCGCGGGGGCACCCCTAACAAAGCGCATGGCCCGTGGGCAAGTTGCGAAAGTGCACTCGCACGTCGCCATTTTTGGGATTAGGCTGTTCGCTTCGGCAGGGTGAAGGGGGGACAGGCCATGCGGGGCAGCAGCTTTATCTGGCGGGCGCTCGATCGGGCGCGGGCGATCAACCTGGCGGAGGCCGGCGCGCCGCCGCCGGAGCCCGGCAAGACCGACGTCACTCGCCGCCGCGTTCTTGCCGCCATCGCCGGCGGCGTCGGCCTCGCCGTGCTCCCGAAATTTCCGGTCTATGCCCAGTCCAGGCAGAGCGTCGCCATCGTCGGCGGCGGCCTCGCCGGCCTCGCCGCGCTCGACGAGCTGCGCAACCGCGGCGTCGATGCGGTCCTCTTCGAGGCGCGCGGCGCCACCGGCGGCCGCACCCGCTCGGTGCAAGGCGTGTTCGCCGACAATTATGCCTTCGACGAGGGCGGCCAGCTGGTCAACACCGACCATGCCGATCTGCTCGGAATGATCAGCCGCTTCCGCATCCGCACCGTCGACCGGCGCGCCTTCGGCCCCTCGCACGAGGTCCAGATCGGCCGCGGCGGCACTCCGGTCGCCGAAGCGCGGCTGGCCAATTCGCTGCGCGCCATCGCCACCCGGATCACCGCCGATTCGGACCGGCTCGATGCCGATTATGCGAACGTCGCGCGCGAGATCGATCAATATTCGGTGACCTCCTACCTCGATCGCCACGGCCTCGCCGCCGGCGACGCGCGCGACGCGCTCGAAGCCGCGATCCGCACCGAATATGGCATCGAGCCCGAGGCCGCCTCCGCGCTCGAACTCCTGTTCAACCTCCCCACCGTCGATGGCCGCCACCTCAACCGAATCAGCCTTTCCGACGAGCGTTACCTGATCGCCGGCGGCTCGGAGCAGGTGGCGATCGCGCTCGCCGGCCAGCATCGCCAGGCGATCCGCCTCAACCGGCGCGTCACCGGCCTCGACGTCGGCAATAACAGCGCCCGCCTGACCTTCGCCGACGGCAGCCGCGACCGCTTCGACCGGGTCATCCTCGCTCTCCCCATTTCGATGGCGCAAGAGCTCAACATCGAAGGTGCGCTGCCTACGCTCTGGCGCTCGTTCTTCGCCGAAGTGAAGCAGGGCCGGAACGAAAAGGTCATCGTCGGCTACGACAATCCGGCCTGGCGCCGCACGCTCGGCTATGGCGGGACGCTCTGGGCAAAGGGCCAGTTCTCGGCCGGCTGGGACGCGGCTTCGATCGCGCCCGCGCCCGGCCGCGGCGCCTTTTGCTATTATCTCGGCGGCAACGAGGTCGCCGCCGCCTCGGGGGTCGAGACGGCCGTGCTCGCCGCGCGCTTCACCGCGATCGCCCGGCGCGGCCTGCCTGGCCTGCCCAATCCCAACGGCCTCTACCGCCGCACCCGCTGGACCGAGGATCCGCTGAACAAGGGCTCCTACGTCGCCTTCGGCCCCGGCCAGCTCAGCCGCTTCGCCTCGCTCTTCGCGATCGAGGAGGACGGCCGGTTGCAGGTGCCGCAGGCCGGCCCGGTCTTCATCGCCGGCGAATATATCTCGGACGCCTGGCCCGCTTACATGAACGGCGCCCTGCAGACCGGCCGCATCGCCGCCCAGGCCCTCATCGCCCAAGCCGCGCGGCGGGCGGCGGCCTGATTCCCTCATTTTCGTCATCCCGGACTTGATCCGCGATCCATGAACACGGACGCTGAGACCACATCTCCCAGTCCGTGTTCTTGGATGCTGACTTTCGTCCGCATGACGGCCATCAGGCCGTCTTAAGCCCCCCTTTACCCGTTTCGGCTATCCCGCATGTCCCGAAACGAGAGGGGCGAGAATGCGGGCGGATCCGAACCGTTGCCTGTTGCTGATCGACGACGAGCCTGCGCAACGCCGGCTGGTGACCGCCATCGGCGCGCGCGCCGGCTGGTGGGTGCGCGGCGCCAACGATCTCGAATCGGCGCAGCGTATGCTGAACGATCCGCAGGAGCCGAAATTCGACGCGATCCTCCTGGATCACTGGCTGCCGGGCGAGGAAGGCTCGCAGCTGATCCGCCAGCTCCGTGCCCTGCGCCCCAACCTGCCGCTGCTGGTCATCACCGCCGAAAACGACGTCGCCGTCGCCGTCGATGCGATGCGCAACGGCGCCAGCGATTTCATCGTCAAGCCGCTCGCGCCCGATCGCCTGCTCGCCGCGCTCAACACCGCGACCGACCGCCGCAAGAGCGCGGGCGAGCTTCGCCCCCTCTCCGAAAAGATCGCCAAGGCGCTCGGCTTCGAGGAAATCGTCGGCTCGGCGCCCAAGTTCCGAACCGCGCTGGCGATTGCCGCCAAGGCCGCCCGCGCCCGCGTCCCGGTCCTCGTCGAGGGCGAAAGCGGCACCGGCAAGGAGATCGTGGCGCAGGCGATCCACGCCGCGAGCCCGCGCGGCAAGAAGCAGCTCCACACCGTCAATTGCGGCGCGATTCCCGAGAACCTCGTCGAATCGGTCCTGTTCGGCCATGAGAAGGGCGCCTTCACCGGGGCCTTCGATCGGCATATCGGCCGCTTCGAGGATGCCGACGGCTCGACCATCTTCCTCGACGAGGTCGGCGAGCTGCCGCTCGACACCCAGGTGAAGTTGCTCCGCGCGCTCGAAAGCGGCGAATTCCAGCGGGTCGGCAGCCGCATCACCCAGAGCGTGGACGTGCGCATCATCGCCGCCACCAACCGCCGCCTCGCCGAAGAGGTCGCCGCCGGCCGCTTCCGCGAAGACCTCTATTATCGCCTCAACGTCGTCCACGTGCCGATTCCGCCGCTGCGCGATCGCCAGAGCGACATTCCCCCCCTCGCCCGCCACCTCCTCGCGCGCATCGCCGAGCAGCCGGGCATGCACCCCCTGTCGATCACCGACGACGCGCTCGCCGTGCTCATGTCCTACGGCTGGCCCGGCAACGTCCGTCAGCTGCAGAACGCCCTCTTCCGCGCGGCCGTGCTTTGCGACAGCGACGCGCTTACCGCGTCCGATTTCCCGCACATCGCCAACGAAGCGACGCACGGCAAGCGCGCCGACGATTACCACGCCAAGCCGCTCAACGGCGCCTCGCACAGCGCCGCCTTCGCCCACGGCGCCGGCATCACCCTCTTCGAATCCGACGGCAATCTGCGCCCGCTGGAAGCGATCGAGGCCGACGTCATCCGCCTCGCCATCGGCCACTACAGAGGCCGCATGACCGAAGTGGCCCGCAGACTGGGCATCGGGCGGTCGACGCTCTACCGCAAGCTCGGCGAGCTGGGCATCGGCGACATCGCCGCCTGAGCCTGATAAGCTCGGTCTATGGCCGAGCAGCACAGCCCGTCGAGACCCGCCAGCCTGATCGCCGCGACCGTCTATCATGACGGCCGCCGCGTGGCCGATATCGGCATCGACGAAGGGGCTTCGACGCGCCCTGGCCCATGAAGGTGGTGTGCGCGTCGGAGAGCTGGGTCTGGTTGATCAGCGCGAGGGTGAGAAAGACGATCG
>DATINU010000282.1:0-14195 GCA_035473955.1 Allosphingosinicella sp. | reverse complement strand
TCGCGATCCGACCGCTAAGGCGGTCCGCCGCTCGAACTACACCCGCACCAACGATCGCACGAAAAGCTGGGAACTGAAGCCCGAATGCGAATGGGTCTTAATGTCGGTCGAGGCCGTCGTATCGGAAGAGCTCTGGGCGCGCTGCAACGCGGGGCTTGACGGAAACGCCGCACGCCGCACGCCGGCTGCTCGCCGGCCGGTCCATCTCTTCGCCGGATATGCGTTCTGCCACTGTGGTACGAAGATGTACGTGTGGACAGGCTCGCCCAAATACGTCTGCACCTCCTGCCGCAACAAGATCCCGGCCAACGACCTCGAAGAGGTGTACCGCGAGCAACTTCGAAATTTCCTGCTCTCGCCCGAGGACCTCGAAGCACATCGCCGCGCTGCCGACGACGAGATCAGGGAAACCGAACGCCTGATTGCGGCTGCACGTGTCGAGCTCCAGAAACTCGAAACAGAGGACGACCGCCTCTACCAACTCTATCTCGCCGACAGTCTCTCCAAAGAGGATTTCGGCCGCCGCCACCGTCCTCTATCGGAGCGTCGTACCCAATTCGAGGACGAGCTTCCTCGTCTCCAGGCTCGCCTGGATGTGCTCGCCATTGGCACCGCCTCACAGGCTGAAGCCTTGGAAGAGGCGAGGGACCTATGGAGCCGCTGGGAAACTCTGCCGCTTGAGGACAAGCGGCAGATCGTTGAGACAATAACCGACCGTATCATCGTCGGCCGCGACGACGTCGAGATAAGGCTCCTCCACATCCCTTTCGGAAGTAGTGCTGGGAAGGCAACGCGATCATGCCGCTGCGGCCATCTCGGCGATCCGGCACTGGCCTGCTCACGCGCGCCGCGCTGCGCCGCCGATTATCAGGCCAAGGTCTCGGGGCCGCTGCTCGACCGGATCGACATCCATGTCGAGGTCGCCGCCGTCGCCGCCGCCGATCTCGTCCTGCCGCCGCCGTCCGAAGGCTCCACCGAGGTCGCCCGCCGCGTCGCCGGGGCGCGCTCGGTCCAGACCGCACGTTATGCCGCGCACGGCGTTCGCACCAACGCCGAAGCGGACGGCGACCTGCTCGACGCCGTCGCTACGCCCGAAGAACCCGGCCGCCGCCTGTTGGCGCAAGCCGCCGAAGCGATGCGCCTCTCCGCGCGCGGCTATCACCGGGTGATGCGCGTCGGGCGCACCATCGCCGATCTCGCCGGCAGCGAGACGGTCGGGCGGGTGCATGTGGCGGAAGCGCTCAGCTACCGAAGGCTGATGCCGCGAAATTGAGGGGATAGATTTCTCCGAGAGCCCCGGAGATACGGTCGCGTGACCTAGCTCTGCTCTTTGGCCTCTTCGGTCTCATCAGGAGGCGCATACCCAGCCGTCCCCGATCGAACGGCCTGCACAAGCCGCTCCGTCAGAAGGCGATTAGCCGCAAGAAGGCGCACCATATCTTCGTAGCTCCCCGGGCGGCTGGGTACGTCAGACTCGATCACCCCCGCCCAGGGTTCATCGAAAAAGCGGCTGTAGGGGTTCTTGAGGAAATCAACATTGAACACCCCCAAGGGGCTCCCAGTTACGCCCCCACGAGGAGTCAAATAGCCTAGGTTAGGGTTGGCGAAGGGAGAAAAGCGCGCCGCTCCCAGCTCGTCGAACATTGAAACGTTGCGGAGGGCTGCAACTGCATCCTCAAGCGCCGCGCGTTGTTTGTCAGCGGCGTCAGGCGCGGGCGCAGCAGCCCCCTCGGTTGCCGGCGTCTCTGGCAACTCACCGGTTGCGTGTCGGGACCTTTTCACGAGCTGGCGAGTGCTAACGTAGGCGCTTCCCGCCACCAGCAGTGCCAAGAGTCCCGGCAGGGCATCAAAGAACCAAGCTGCGGTCATGGCCTCCCTGAATCTAACCATTCAAGGACCGCAATTCCAGAGGCGAGAAGGCCGGCCGATCCTAAAAGCCAAAAACCCGTGGCTGACGCTACACTCCCTTCCACCCAAATACGGGCCGCAGACCCTCCCAAAAGAGCAATGCCGAGGTTCAACAGAGCTCCAGCAATCGCCTTCACCCTCTCATTCAATATAAAGAGTTCACCTTCTGTCATCGCGACCCTGTCCGTCAATCTTCGCAGAACTTGGCAGAGGCTTCTCGAAAAGCAAGCTCTGAGTCCCGGCTGTGGACAAAGTTATTGGCTAGTTAGAGGAGCGGGAGAGTGACGACGACTGCCGTCTTGAAAGGACATCTACGGCACCAAAGGCGGTACTGGGGCACACCTTAGGTAAACTCTGGGCGCAGGCTGATGCCGCGCAATTGGGGCTCAGGAGCCGCGCGAGATCCGGACGCCGCCCTCGATCGTCGTGCGGGTGCCGCGGCGGACGGGGACGGGCTGGGCTTGCGCCTGCGACTGGCTTGCACCAGCCGCCGGCGCGGGGGCCGAGGCGCGGCGGGCGCCGAGGGTGCGATAGCTGACCGGGCGCTCCAGCACCGGGCGCTCGACGGTCGGCATTTCGACGCGGACGCCGCCATAGGAATAGGGCGCGCGCGCGGCCGAACGGCGCTCGGCGCGCTGCGGCGCGACGTAGCTTTGCAGGTAATTGGCTTCGTCGCCCGAATAGGTCTGGTTGAAGGCCTGGACGCTCTCGTTGCCGGGGCGGTTGTAGAAGATGTGCGCGCCGATCACGGTCTGCGGATTGAGGCTCGGCGCCCAATAGGGGTTTATCGCGGTGGTGTGATAGTTGAGGGCGAGCCCGACCGGCCGGTAGACGTTGCCGCGCAGCGCCGCCGTCGCGATCCGCTGGGCGCGCTCCCAGGCTCCGGCGTTGACGTAGCCCCGGTACATCGAACCGTCGCACGTGAAGCTGAACTGGCAGCCGGTGGTCCGGTAGGAGCCCTGGTAGACGACGCCGCAGACGCTGTCCGGATAGGAGGGGTGGCGGACGCGGTTCAGCACGACCTGGGCGACGGCGCGCTGGCCCTCGTCCGATTCGCTGCGTGCCTCGTAGTAGATCGCCTCGGTCAGGCACTGCAGGGCGCGGTCGAACGACGCGGGGTCGCGCGGGGCGGAAAAGGGCCGCGCCGCCTCGGACGCGAGCGCCGGGAAGGGCGCCGCGACGAGGGAAAGCATGGCCATGCCCGCAGGCAAGCGATTCCGCATAGATAGTCCGCCCCGTTCTTATCGGGGCCGGCTCTACGCACAGAGGGTTGGGATGCGGTTAACGCGACCGGGTTCAGTTGCTGTTGGCCGGGGCCTCGGCGGGCTCCGATTTCGGCTGCTCGATCTTGATATCGGGGAGCTCCACGTTCGGCGCCGCGACATTGACGTTCACGTCGACCTCGTCGGCCGCCCGCTGCAGATAGCCGCCGAGATAGAGAAAGGCGGCGATCGCCAGCACGAGCAGCACCACGATGGCGAGCAGGCCCGCGCCGCCGCCGCCGCCATTGCCGGTCTGGATGATGGTGGTTTCGCGCTCGACCTCGACCGGCCGTTCCTGCTCGTCCATAGCGTCTGCTCCCAATCGTTGCGGAGCCAGAACGCCAGGTTGGAACGCCTTGTTCCGGGCGAAGGGTTAACGCAGCGCGATCTCCCCCGCCGCCTCGCCGGGCCAGGGGCCGCGGCGGACGAAGCTTTCGATCGCCGCGCGCGCGTCCATCGAAGCGGGCGCGCTGATCCGGTATTTGACCAGCCAGCTGCCGGCCACGAAGCAGTAGAGGCGGCTTTCCGAGGCCAAGGCCTCCGGGCCGCGGCCGATATCGGCCTCGATGCGGAACACGGAACGGTGGGCCAAGCCGGCGGGGACGCCGGCGCGCGCCGGTGCCTCGCCGCCTTCCACCCGCGCGGCTCCGGGATAAGCTTGCCGGATCGCCGCCTCGACGCCTTCGAAATGGTCGGCGCAGGCGCGTTCGCGGCGCGCGGCCGAGCCGTCCGGTTCGCCGGGATAGATGTAGATCGACGCCCGGATCTCCCCGTCGTCGCGGACCAGCTGGTAATTGGCGCTGATGTCGCGGCCTTCGGCATCGTAGCGGACCACGCCGAGGCGGCGGAAATCGCCGATCGATTCGGGAAAGCCGGTTCCGGCCGCGCGGTGCGGGACCGTGCCGGGCGCGGTGATGTCCTGCGGCTGCGCGGCCAGTGGCGCGGCGGCGAACAGGGCGATGGCGGCGATCCAGGCTTTCATGGGCGTCCTCCCGCTTCAGGTGAACAATCTGCCCGAACGGCGCGGGAAAGCAACTAGGCGGCGGCGCGGACGACGGCCGCGGTGAAGGCGGCGCCCTCGCCGGGGTCGTGCTCGAGATAGAGCTCGGGCTCGACCAGCTCCAATTCCATGAGCAGCGGCGCGCCCGCCGTCCCCCGGACCAGATCGACGCGGGCGTAGAGCAGGTCCTGCTCGTCGAGCGCGGCGAGAATGGCATCGGCGGCCGCCCGTTCATCCGGCGCGGGCTGGTGCGCGTCGATGATGCCCTGATATTCCGGCTGCACCCGGAAGTCGCCGGTTCGCGGCCGCTTGCGAATGGCGTGGCAGAAGCGGCCCTCGAAATAGAGCAGCGAAATCTCGCCCTCGTCGAGGATCGCGGGGAGGAAGGGCTGGAGGATCGCGGCGCCTTCGGGCGCGCCGTCGAGCGGCGCGCCGGGCGTCCAGCGGATCGGCCGGTAGGCGGAAGCCGAAACCTGGGGCTTGGCGATCAGCTCGCCGGCGTCGAACGCTTGGACTGCTTCTTCCAAGGCGGCTTCGGTCACGCGCTCGACGAAGCGGACGGGCGCGACCGGCAGGCCCGCCGCGGCGAGGCGGCCGAGATAGAGCTTGTCGGCATTCCAGCGCAGCACGCTCGGCGGATTGTGGACGCGGAGGCCGCGCGCCTCCCAGTCCCTCGTTGCCGCCGCCCAGCGGGGACCGGCCTTGTGATAGCCCCAGGCGAGCAGCGGCAGGATGAGATCGAACGTGCCGATGGCGGCGTCGTCCGTCCACGGGCAGGCCTCGACGACGAGCCCGGCGCGGCGGAGCGGCGCGGCCTGCTTATCGAACACCATGTGCCAGCGCCCGGCCGCATCCTCGCCGTCCGGATCCGGCGCGAGGATCGCGATCCGGCGGGTCATGCTTCGGGCAGGAAGTCGGGCACGGAGAGGTAGCGCTCGCCGGTATCGTAGTTGAAGCCGAGCACCCGTTTGCCGGTGCCGATCTCGGCGAGCTTCTGCTTGATCGCCTGCAAGGTCGCCCCCGAGCTGATCCCGACGAGCATGCCTTCCTCGCGGGCGGCGCGGCGGGCCATTTCCCTGGCGTCGTCGGGCGCGACCTGGATGATGCCGTCGAGCACGCTCACGTCCATGATCGCGGGGACGAACCCGGCACCGATCCCCTGGATCGGGTGCGGCCCCGGATCGCCGCCGGAAAGGACGGGGGACAGGGTCGGCTCGACCGCGAAGACCCGCAGGCCGGGCCATTCCGCCTTCAGCACCTCGGCGCAGCCGGTGATGTGCCCGCCGGTGCCGACGCCTGTGACGAGGACGTCGATCGGCGAATCGGCGAAGTCCGCCAGGATCTCCCGTGCGGTCGTGCGGCGGTGGACTTCGAGATTGGCCGGATTTTCGAATTGCTGCGGCATCCAGCTGCCGGGGGTCTCGGCGATCAGCTCCTCGGCGCGGGCGATCGCGCCCTTCATGCCCTTTTCCTTCGGCGTGAGATCGAAGCTGGCGCCGTAGCTCAACATCAGCCGCCGCCGCTCGAGGCTCATGCTCTCGGGCATGACGAGGACGAGCTTATAGCCCTTTACCGCCGCGACCATGGCGAGGCCGATGCCGGTATTGCCGCTGGTCGGCTCGATGATCGTGCCGCCCGGCTTGAGGGCGCCCGAGGCTTCCGCATCCTCGATCATGGCGAGGGCGATCCGGTCCTTGATCGAGGCGCCGGGATTGACCCGCTCCTGTTTGATCCAGACCTCGGCGTCCCCGAACAGGCGGTTCAGGCGGACGTGCGGCGTGTTGCCGATCGTTTCGAGGATGTTGGCGGCTTTCATGGCCTATCCTTTCTCAGCTTCGGGGTTCAGCCCCGCGACGAGCGGGGGGAGTTCGTGATCGGGCCGGTCCTTGCCGCCGGCTTCGGCAAGGATGTCGGGTTCGGGCGGGACGAAGCGGTCGGCCCCTCTGAGGCTCGGGAAGGCCCAGGCGCAGAAGCCGGTCACCGCCACCGCGAGCGCGCCGCCGCCGACCACTGCCGCCACCGGCCCGAAGGCCGAGCCGACCAGGCCGGCGCGAAACTCGCCGAGCTCATTCGAGGCGGAGATGAAGAGGCCCGAGACGGCCGAGACCCGGCCGCGCATCGCGTCCGGCGTGTGCAGCTGGATCAGCGAGGAGCGGACGTAGACGCTGACCATGTCCGAAGCGCCGAGCACGAACAAAGCCGCCAGCGACAGCCACATCCACTGGCTGTAGCCGAACACCATCGTCGCCGCCCCGAAAATGCCGACGCAGACGAACATCTTCACGCCCACGTGGCGCTTCAGCGGCCAGCGGGTGAGCAGCAGGGCCATGGCGGCGGCGCCCGCGGCCGGCGCGGCGCGGAGCGCGCCGAGCCCCTCGGAGCCGACATGGAGGATGTCGCGCGCGTAGACGGGGAGCATGGCGGTGGCGCCGCCGAGCAGGACGGCGAACAGATCGAGGCTGATCGCGCCCAGCACGATCTTGTTGTCGCGCACATAAGCGAGGCCCTCGATCACCGCGCGGACCGGATGCGACTGGCCGGCATTGCCGCGCGGGATCGGGCGGAGCAGCAGCATCGCGCCGAGCGACACGGCGTAGAGCGCGGCGGAAGCCTCGTAGGGCAGGCTCTTCGAGACGGCGAAGGCCGCGCCGCCGAGCAAGGGGCCGGCGACCATGCCGACCTGCCAGGCGATCGAATTGAGGGCGATCGCGCTGGGCAGCAATGCGGGCGGCACCAGGTTCGGCGCGATCGAGCCCAAAGCCGGCATCGCGAAGGCCCGGCCGATGCCGAGCAGGACCGCGACTCCGAACAAGGGGGCCAGCGACATCGCGTCGAGCCACATCAAGGCGGCAAGCGCGGCCGCGCAGAGCAGCTCGGAGGCAAGGCTGATCCGCACGATCCAGCGCCGGTCGACGCGGTCGGCGACATAGCCGGCGATCAGGGTGAGCAGGAACAGCGGCAGGAACTGGGCGAGGCCGACCATGCCGAGCCAGAAGCTCGCCTGCTCGATCGACATGCCGAGGTCCGCGCGGGCGATTTCGTAGACGTGGAAGCCGATCACCACGACCAGCATCGTGTTCGCGGTCGTGCTTGCCAGCCGTGCCAGCCAGAAAGCGCGATAGTCTCGATAACGGAACGGCGACGGCTCGGACATGCGAGGGGCAGTTAAGCCGGTGTGCGCGGCGCTTCAACATGAAGCGCGCGGGAAAGCGGCAATCTTCCACCGGCGCGGTGCGGATTGGAAAAGTCTTGCGCTGGCGCCGCAACGATTTTCCGTGCAAGAAGCGCCGCTGTGGGCGGGGCGACGAACGCGGAGGCGATTCATGGCGCGGCGATTCACCACTCTTCTTCTCTCGGCGGCAATGCTGGCTCTGGCCGGCCCGGTGGCGGTCACCGCCGATGCGCAGCCGAACAAGGCCGCGACGCGGCAGGCCTTTCCGACGTTCGTCAATTCCTATCTGGAGCAGAGCTTCCGGGCCAATCCCTCCTTCGCGGTCAACCAGGGCCGGCACGAATATGACGGCCAGCTGCCCGACTGGAGCGAAACCGGGCTGCAGAACGAGATTTCGCGGCTGCGCAGCGCGATCGCGGCGGCCACCACCTTCAACCCGCGCCAGCTCACCCGCACGCAGCGCTTCGAGCGCGACTATCTGATCGCCGAGGCGCGCGGCTCGCTCTTCTGGGAGGAGACCGCCGATCAGCCGCACCGCAACCCGGCTTATTATGTCGGGACGCTAGACCCTTCCGTCTACGTCACCCGCAACTACGCCCCGGCCGAGACGCGGCTGCGCGCCTATATCGCCTATCTGCGCGCCGTGCCGCGCGCGGCGCAGCAGATCCGCGCCAACCTGCGCACGCCGCTGCCGGTCAGCTTCATCGACTACGGCAAGGCGGCCTTCGCCGGCTTCGCCGAATATTATCCGGGCGACGGCACCCGCGCCTTCGCCGAGGTCCGCGACCGGGGGCTGCAGAACGAGCTGCGCGATGCCTCGCGCGATGCGGCGCGGGCGATGCAGGGGCTCGCCGACTGGCTGGAAAGCCAGCGCCGCGGCGCCACCACGGATTTCGCGCTCGGGCCGCAGCGTTTCGCCCAGATGCTGCGCGACACCGAGATGGTCGATCTCCCGCTCGACGAGCTGGAGCGGATCGGGCGCGCCGACCTCGCCCGCAACCAGGCGGCTTTGCGCACGGCCTGCGCCGGCTACGCGCCCGGCGCCTCGATTCCCGCCTGCATGGAGCGGATGAACGCGCGCAAATCGGCGGGCGGCCCCGTCGCCGGGGCGCGGGCGCAGTTGGCTGGCCTGCGCGAATTCATCGTCAGCCACAATATCGTGAGCATCCCCGGCACCGAGGAGGCGCATGTCGAGGAGGCGCCGCCCTATAACCGCCAGAACAGCGCCTATATCGACATTCCGGGCCCGTATGAGCGCAACATGCCGAGCGTCTATTATATCGCGCCGCCGGACCCAAGCTGGACGCCCGAGGTCCAGGCCGCTTTCGTGCCCGGCGAATCGGACCTGCTCTTCACCTCGGTGCACGAGGTCTGGCCGGGCCACTTCCTGAACTTCCTCCACGCCAACCGCTCGCCCTTCCTCTTCGGCCGGGTGTTCGTCGGCTACGCCTTCGCCGAAGGCTGGGCGCATTACAGCGAGGAGATGATGTGGGACGCGGGCCTCGGCAACGGCGACGTCGAGACGCATATCGGCCAGCTCTCCAACGCGCTGCTCCGCGATTGCCGCTTCCTCTCCGCGATCGGCATGCACGCGCGCGGCATGACGCAGGCGCAGTCACGGCAGATGTTCATCGAGCAATGCTTCCAGGACGAAGGCAATGCCCGCCAGCAGGCCGCCCGCGGCACCTACGATCCCGCCTATCTCAACTATACGATGGGCAAGCTCCTGATCCGCCGCCTCCGCGACGATTACGTGCGCAGCCGGGGCGGCCGGCGCGGCTGGAAGGCGTTCCACGACCGCTTCCTGAGCTTCGGCGGCCCGCCCATTCCGCTGGTGCGGCAGCAGATGTTGGGCGGACAGGCTCGGGCTGTGTTCTAGCCGCCGCCCTCCGGGCAAAGGTGACGAAAGTACCGGTACGTGGCGTGAAAATTCCGGCGAGGGGTTGAGGATGGGCGTCATGGTCCGGCCTCTCGCGCGCGCTCGGCGGCGCGGAGCGCGGCGAGCAGCAGCCGGTCGTTATAGACCCGCTTCGTGCCACGCTGGATGCCCCGGTAGAAATAAGGCACCTCGACGCCCTCGATCGCCCGCTCGACCGCAGTTGACCAGGCTTTGGTCCGTCCCTCCGCCTGCGCGTCGCGCCAAACGCGCGCGAAGCCGCTCTCCGCCCCGGCGCGCTTGAGCAATGCGTAAGCCGATTTGCGGCTCATTCCGACGGTGCGCGCCGCCGCGGAAACCATGCCGATCCGCGAAAGGGTATAGATGAAGCCCCGCTGCCGCTCCGGCGTCCAGCCGTCGTGTCGGTTGGAGACGGAGGGGATTGGATCGAAGGGGTAGGGATCGGGGAGTGAGTCGCTCATCCGGCAGGATATGACGGAAGGGCAGGGGTGTAGGAAAGTTCTTTTTTTGTTCTTGCTATACTTCTTATAGAAAAATGACCTCACTACAGAAGAATTAAGAAGGATAAGAGGCGAGGATGCGCGGACCGAAACTCAAATCCCAGCGCCACCATTGGTGGCCCGAATGCCTTTCAGAGTCGTGGAAAGACTCAAAAGGCTGCGTCACGCGGATTGCTCCGGCCAGCGAAATCCGGTCTGCCCCGCCAAAAAACTGGGGCGTTATCCAAAATGCGCACCTCATCAAGATTGCGGACGACCCAAATGCGTTCAATCCTTGGGATGAGAGTTATGAGCATCAGTTTCAGCGCGCGGATGATAATTTCCCTCGCGTCATCCGCTGGTTGGAGGCGACGTTCGGCGAAGATCGTCGAGACTTGAAAACCTTGGGCGCGCGCTTCGTGCCGCAGCAAGTGGAAGACGACATCTTCAACTGTCTAATTGAGTGTGTCGTGTCGCTTGCCGCTCGTAGCCCTAGAACGCGAGATCGAGCGGTTTCCCTTGCCGAGCATCTACGGGGTCCGCTGCCGGAGCGAAAGCGCAACGGACTGATTGGCCTGAACATTCGGCACTTTCACCGTGACGTTGTGAAGGCCGCTGGAGGTAGAGGGAAGATCGCTGTCCTTTATTCTCCAGAGCAGGAATTCATATTCGGTGACGGTTTTTATCATAATCTCACGACTCCTCCGACACCACCCCATGCGCCAATGATTGTGGCTCCCCTCACGCCAAACATCACCGTTCTTTATGCACGTCCGCTTCGATACCTAACGAGCCCTCGTTTGTGCACTCTTATCGTTACTGATGAAGAGGTCGAAGCGCTCAACAACGCGGTACAGGTGCATTCATCAAAAATGATATTCTATAGAAATCAGAAGCCTAAACTCATTGAGGCGTTCCAACAGGAGCGTCATCTGATTTATGCCAGCACCGAGAATTTTCCGGATCATCTAATTCACAGCGTTCCAGGCATTCCGGATCGAAACCGTGAAATGGAGAGATGGCTAAAGGAATTAAGCAGCCCCGATCGCTAGCCAATGGATTGATCACGCCACACTTACAAAGCTGTCCAGCACCCGCTTCCGCCCCGCCTTCTCGAAATCGATTTCCAGCTTGTTGCCTTCGATCTCGGCCACCGTCCCGTAGCCGAATTTCGAGTGGAAGACGCGTTGGCCTACTGAAATGTCGCTTCGCCCCGGATTGCCGAGGCTGACGGCACTGGCCTTGACCTCCAGCACGCGCGCGGGAATGCGTTCGAAGCCGCCGCTTGAGGCGGCGCGCTGCCAGCCGGGGCCGCGGCCGCTGCCCCGCGCGATGTTGGCGAAGGGATCGGCGCGTTCGGACCAGTTGGCGCGCCAGAGCGAGGCGCCGCCGGTCATGCTGGTTTCGGATTCGATATGGGCCTCGGGCAGTTCGGTGACGAAGCGGCTCGGGATCGAGGACGTCCACTGGCCGTAGATGCGGCGGTTGGCGGCGTGGAGGATGATGCAGCGTTTGCGCGCCCGCGTGATCGCGACGTAGGCGAGGCGGCGTTCCTCCTCGAGGCTCGCATTGCCGCCTTCGTCGAGCGCGCGCTGCGAGGGGAAGACCCCCTCCTCCCAGCCGGCGAGGAAGACGGTGTCGAATTCCAGCCCCTTGGCGGCGTGGATGGTCATGATCGTGACCACACCGTTCTCGTCGCTTGTGTCGGAATCCATGATGAGGCTGATATGCTCTAGAAAGGCCCCGAGATTCTCGTGCTCCTCCATTAGTCGCGGTATCTGACTCAGGTCGTCCAGCCGTCCGGCTGCTTCCGCCGAACGATCGGCTTGCAGCATTGCCGTGTAGCCGGTTTCATCGAGGACGATGCCGATCAGTTCGTTATGCGGGATCTCATTAGCCTTGGCGCGCCAGCTGCCAAAATCTCCCACCAGGTCGGAGAGGGAACGCCGTGCTTGCGGGGTCAACTCGTCCGTGTCGAGGATGCGGGATGCAGCCGCTGAAAGAGGGATATTCTCGGCACGGGCAAGCTGGTGCAGCTTGGCGAGGGCCTTGTCGCCCAGGCCGCGCTTCGGCGTATTGATGATCCGTTCGAAGGCGAGGTCGTCGGCGGGCTGGGCGATGACGCGCAGATAAGCAAGCGCGTCCCGATTGTGCGCGCGTTCCCAGAACTTTCGGCCTCCATAGATTCGGTAAGGAAGGCCGATACGAATGAAACGCTCTTCGAAATCCGCAGTTTGATATTGAGCGCGAACAAGGATCGCCGCGTCGTCCAGGCGGCCGCCCCGGAACTGGATCGTCTCCAGCTCCTCACCGACCCGGCGCGCTTCCTCGGGCCCGTCCCAGACGCCGATCACCTGGACCTTGTCGCCCTCGTCCTCCTCGGTCCAAAGCGTCTTGCCGAGCCGCCCGGCATTCTGCGCGATCAGGCCCGAGGCGGCGGCGAGAATGTTCGGCGTCGATCGGTAATTCTGTTCGAGTTTGATGATAACCGCGCCCGGGAAGTCTTTCTCAAACCGAAGAATATTGCTCACCTCGGCGCCCCGCCACGAGTAGATCGACTGATCGTCGTCGCCGACGCAGCAGATGTTCTTGTGGCTTTGCGCGAGCAGGCGGAGCCACAGATACTGGCTCTGGTTGGTGTCCTGATATTCGTCGACCAGGATATATTTGAAGCGGGCCTGGTAGTGCTCCAGCACGTCGCGGTGCTTCTTCAGGATCACCAGCATGTGCAACAGCAGATCGCCGAAATCGCAGGCGTTGAGATCGCGCAGCCGCGCCTGATAGACGGCGTAGAGCTTGGCGCCCTTGCCGTTGGCATAGCCCTCGGCCTCGCCGGCATCGACCTGGTCCGGGGTCCAGCCCTTGTTCTTCCAGCGGTCGATCATCCCGGCGAGCAGCCGCGCGGGCCAGCGTTTCTCGTCCACATCGGCCGCCGTGATCAGCTGCTTCAGCAGGCGCAGCTGGTCGTCCGTGTCGAGGATGGTGAAATTGCTCTTCAGCCCGACCAGCTCGGCATGGCGGCGGAGCATCTTGGCGCCGATCGAATGGAAGGTACCGAGCCAGGGCATGCCTTCCACCGCCTCGCCGACGATGCGGCCGACCCGCTCTTTCATCTCGCGCGCCGCCTTGTTGGTGAAGGTGACGGCGAGCAGCTCGGAGGGCCAGGCTTTTCGCGTGAACAGCAAATGGGCGAGCCGGGCGGTCAGCGCCGCGGTCTTGCCCGTGCCGGCGCCGGCGAGGACCAGCACCGGGCCTTCGGTGGTGAGCACGGCCTCGCGCTGCGGCGGATTGAGGCCGGCGAGGTAGGCGGGTTCGGGCTGGGCGGCTAAATCGGTCACGTGCGAACAGGTAGAGAACGAATGCGCTTCACTCAACGCCTCAGGCGGGATTTCTGAGCAGAATCAGCCGCGCCTTGCCGAAACGGCGCTCGGCGGCGGCTTCGAGGCCGGCCGGGACGACGAGATCCTCCCCGTGCAACTCGACGCTGAGCCAACCGCCCGGGGCGAGCCATTGGGCGGCGCGGTCGAGGGCAGGCTGGGCGAGACCGGCGCCATAGGGCGGGTCCATCAGGATCAGGTCGCAAGGCGGCAAGGTGACATGCTCCACGCCCTGGGCGCGCACGTCGCTGCGCGGGGCCGCGCCGAGCTTCGCGATATTGCGCTTCAGCGTGTCGAGCGCGGCGCGGTCCCGCTCGACGAAGGTGCAAAAAGCGGCGCCGCGCGACAGGGCTTCAAGGCCGAGCGCGCCGGTGCCGGCGAAAAGATCGGCGACCTGCAGCCCTTCAAAGCTGCCGAGCCGGCTGGCGAGCATCGAGAACAGGCCCTCGCGGGCGCGGTCGCTGGTCGGGCGGGTGGCGTCGCCTGCGGGCGCCTCGATCGCCCGCCCGCGCCATTCGCCGGCGATGATCCTCACCGGTTCCGGCCCCGGCCCCGCTCCGTTCGGGCTGAGCTCGTCGAAGCCCTTTCCTTCCTTTTATCCGCACGGGAGGAAAAGGAAGGCCCTTCGACAGGCTCAGGGCGAACGGCCGTGGACGTGCCGAGGCTCTTGCGGAAGGTCACCAGATCGTGCCGCCTGATCTCGTCGACCCCGCCGGCGGGCAGATCGCCGAGCTGGAACGGGCCGTAGGCCGTGCGGATCAGGCGGGAGACTTCGAGGCCGAGATGCTCGAGCACACGGCGAACCTCGCGATTCTTGCCTTCGCGGAGCCGCATCGCGACCCAGCCGTTGCGGCCGGTGCGCCGCTCCAGATTGGCGTCGATCGCGCCGTAACGGATCCCCTCGATCTCGACGCCGTTGATCAGTTCTTCCAGCTGGGCCTGGCTGACGTTGCCGAACACGCGGGCGCGGTAGCTGCGTTCCACGCCGGTGGCGGGCAATTCCAGCTGGCGTTTCAATTCGCCGTCGGTGGTGAGGAGAAGCAGGCCCTCGGTATTCAGGTCGAGGCGCCCCACGGGCATGACGCGCGGCAGACCCTTGG
>DATINU010000281.1:0-6610 GCA_035473955.1 Allosphingosinicella sp. | reverse complement strand
ACCCGATCGTAAAACGCGTCGATCATGCGAGCGAAGGCGTCGTGTCCACCGGCCCACTCATACAGCGTCGGATACTCCCCCACCGCGCAAGTCTATCCGCGTGAGCCGGGCGGGCGTCCGCGCTGAAGGAAATTGAACTGCCCGGCCTTCAGGACGGCTGGGTTCGCGTCGAGAACAAGTGGCTCTCGGTCGATCCGTACATGCGCGGCCGGATGAACGACGTGAAGTCCTACGTGCCGCCCTTCGCGCTTGGCGAGCCGATGCAGGGCGGCGCGGTCGGCACCGTCGTCGAAAGCCGCGCCGCCGGCCATGCGGTCGGCGATACCGTCTTCCACATGCTCGGCTGGCGCGACGCCGCAGCGGGCCCGGCCGACCTCTTCAACAAGGTCGCGCCGCTCCCGGTCCAGGATCATCAATGGCTCGGCAATCTCGGCCTGACCGGCGGCACCGCCTATTTCGGCCTGCTCCGCGTCGCCGAGGCGAAGGAAGGCGACATCGTCTTCGTCTCCGCCGCCGCGGGCGCCGTCGGCTCGGCCGTCGTGCAGCTCGCCAAGGCGAAGGGCATGACCGTGATCGGCGCCGCCGGCGGCGCGGAGAAATGCGAATGGGTGCTGTCGCTCGGCGCCGACGCTTGCGTCGATTACAAATCCGGCCCGATCGCGAAGCTGCTCGCCGAGGCCGCGCCGAAGGGCATCGACGTCTATTTCGACAATGTCGGCGGCGATCATCTCGACGCCGCCTTCGCCGCCGCCCGGCAGAATGCCCGCTTCGCGGTCTGCGGGATGATCGAGGACTACAACACCGGCTCGAACCACGCCTTCCGCTATATCATGCGCGTGATCCCGACGCGGCTCTCGTTGAAGGGCTTCATCTACACCGACTATCTGGCCGAAATGGGCGAATTCTACCGCGACATGGGCGGCCTGATCGCCGCGGGCAAAGTCACCTCGCGCGAGACGATCCACGATGGCCTCGAGGCCGCGCCGGACGCCTTCTTGGGCCTGTTCAGCGGCGGCAACACAGGCAAGATGCTCGTGCGGCTTTAGGCGAGCGCCTTCGCCCGTTCGCCGATCCGCGCGAGGTCGTCGACGAAGCGGGCATATTCCGCCTCCTTGTCGTCCCGGACGCGCAGCAGGAAGCTGGGATGGACGGTCACCCAGGCCTCGCCGCCCTCGGGCAGCGAGTGCCCCGACCCGCGCAGCGCAGCGATCGTGCCTGCCTTGCCGAACACGCCGCGGACCGCCGTCGCACCCAGCGCGACCGTGAGCGGCGGGCGGATCAGGGCCAGCTCCTGCTGAAGCCACCAGCGGCAGGCGGTGATCTCGCCGGCATTGGGCTTTTCGTGGATCCGCCGCTTTCCGCGCCGTTCGAACTTGAAATGCTTGACCGCGTTGGTGACGTAGGTGCGCCTGCGATCGATCCCGGCTTCCTCGAGCGCTCGATCGAACAGCTGCCCGGCCGGCCCGACGAACGGCCGCCCGGCCAGATCCTCCTGGTCGCCGGGCTGCTCGCCCACGAAGACGATCCGGGCGTCGAGCGGGCCCTCGCCGAACACGGTCCGGGTCGCGCATTCGTAGAGGTCGCAGCGCGTGCAGTGCATCGCCTCGGCGCGGATCGCGTCCCATGATTTGTCCGCATTGTCGCCAGCCTGCGCCGCCGATGCCGCGACCATCTCGGCCTCCCGGGCCTGCGCGCCCTTGATCAGCCCCGCCACCAACGCCGTCTCGGGCATGTTTTTCCAATATTTTTTCGGCATCTCCTTCAGCATCGCGCCGATCTTCACCCGCGCCGGATTGAAGATGGAAGCATAATAGGTCTTCCAGACCTCCTCGACGGGATCGCCCTGCGGCGCGTCGGCCTTGCATGCGCCCGGGCCTTCGCGGAGCGTCTCGCCGTCCCAATGAATCGACAGCTCGGGCGTCAGGATCGACCAATGCATGCTCGCGAAGCGGCGGACGAAGAAGCCGGCATTGATCCGCACGATATGATGGCCCGGCTCGAACCAGGCGACGTAACGGCCGTCCAGCTCGCGAAAGCGGACGAAGGCGCGCATCTTGTGCACGTCGCGGCGCACCGCCTTGGCCATATCCTCCAGCCGGCGGAGCAGCGGATCGGCGGCGTCGGCCATGGCCATGGGCTCGGCGCGAAGACGGATCAGCATCGCATAGAGCAAGGCGAAGCGCTCGGGATCGGCATGGCAGATCACGGTGCGCGCCAGATCGACGAAGGGGCGCGGCACGGCGAAAGCGGCGGCACCGGCGTCCAGCACAGCCTCGTCGCCGAACAGGTCCTGCGGCGTCTCGCCGACCTGCCAGACCACCTCTGCGGGCGGCACGCGGGCGAGCGCCAAAGCGCGGGCGGCGTCGCGCCAGCCGTCGAAATCGTCTTCGGCGATCAGGGTGACGACGCGCATGACGGATCAAGCGGCGAACAGCTCCAGCTGCTCCGTCCTGGGAGTGAGCAGGCTGTCGGCGAGCACGATCGGACGCCAGTCGGCGGCGATCAGGAATGGGCGGAGCTTGGCGATCGAGACGGTCAGACGGGCGACGTCGGCCAGCCGAAGTTGGCGAAAGTGTCGTGCAGCGAGGATTTTATCGACGGCCCGTGGGCCGAGGCCGGGAATGCGGAGCAGGGCCTCACGCGGGGCGCGATTGACGTCCAGCGGGAAGAAATGGCGGTTGGCGAGGGCCCAGGCGAGCTTGGGATCGACATCGAGCGGGAAGTTGCCCGATGTTGTCAAAGCCGTCGCCAAATCGGTCGTGGAATAGCCGTAAAAGCGCATCATCCAGTCCGCCTGGTACAAACGGTGTTCGCGCATCAGCGGCGGGCGGACGAGGGGCAGCACGGCCGAAGCGTCGGGAATGGGCGAGAAGGCCGAATAATAGACGCGGCGGAGACGGAAGCGGTCGTAGAGCCCGGCGGCGCGCTCGACGATCGCGCCGTCATTGGCGGCATCGGCGCCGACGATCATCTGGGTGGATTGGCCGGCGGGGGCGTAAGACGGCGCGGATTTATAGCGCCGCTTCGCGTCGTGGCCGTCGAAGATCGCGGTCTTCATCTCCTTCATCGCGCCTTCAATCCGGCCCCCGTCCTTTTCGGGAGCGAGCCGGGTCAGGCCGGCGCGGGTCGGCAGCTCGACGTTGATCGAGACGCGATCGGCATGAAGGCCGGCGGCTCGGACCAGGGCCGGATCGGCGTCGGGGATGGTCTTGAGGTGGATATAGCCACGGAAATCGTGATCCTCGCGCAGGCTCCGCGCGACCTCGACGATCCGCTCCATCGTATAATCGGGCGAGCGGATGATCCCCGAGGAGAGGAACAGGCCCTCGATATAATTGCGCCGGTAAAAGGAGAGGGTGAGGTTCACCACCTCCTGCGTCGTGAAGCGCGCGCGCCGGACGTTCGAGCTTTTCCGGTTGATGCAATAATGGCAATCGAAGATGCAGCTATTGGTCAGCAGGATCTTAAGCAGGCTGATGCAGCGCCCGTCCGGCGCATAAGCGTGGCAGATCCCCATCCCCCCGGTCGAGCCGATCCCCCCCTTGCTGCCGGCGGAATCGCGCTTCTTCGTGCCGGATGAGGCGCACGAGGCGTCATATTTGGCGGCGTCGGCGAGGATCGCAAGCTTCTGGCGGACATCGAGTTGAGGCATATGTTCGCCTTATGTTCTTGACATTGCGCTGTCTAGAACCTAGATCAAGGCCAAGCCGGACCGGTGGCCGATTGAAAGAGACGCGCCGGGGCTGAAATGCGGAGCCCTCCAGCAGCCTACCCCCGGCTGCTGGAGGGCTTCTTTGTTTTCGAGGGCGCGCGTTTCGCGGCCGCTTCCTTGGCGCCTTCCTTGTGGGCGATGTCCTTCAGCGGATCGAGCAGCTGCAGGGTGACGAAGGTGGCGATCGCGAGCATCAAAGCGACGTCATAGGCGCCGAGGCCGACCGAGACGCCGATCGCGCCGGTGACCCACAGGCTGGCCGCGGTCGCCGTGCCCCGGACCGTCTGCTCTCCGCGCAGGATCGCGCCGCCGCCGATGAAGCCCATGCCGGCCAGCAGCCCTTCGATGATCCGCGACATCGCGTCCGGGTGGCCGACGGTGAAGCTTTCAGCCGCCTGGATGAAGCCGCAGCTCGCCACCGCGACCAGCGGGAAGGTGCGCAAGCCCGCGCTGCGCTCCTCCTTCTCGCGGTTCCAGCCGAGCGGGAAGGCGAGCGCATAGGCGATGGCGAGCGCGATCGCGTGCGGGACGATGTTGAAATTGTCCGATCCGAGGAGCTGTTCCATAAGAGCGGACAACCCGGGAACGGGCCTTTGGGTCCGATTCGGCTTGGAGGACAGGATGCGGCTTGGGTTTTTCGGCCTGGCGATCGGCATCGCGGCCGGCGCGGGCCTCGCGGCGGAGCCCGCGAGGGAGGGTCGCTACGCGCCCTGGCATGGCGAGGCGCACGTCGCGGACAGCACCTATCATGACGAGGCGGCGGGGCCGGCGATCGGCTTCCAGGGCTGCGCCTGGTATGAGGATGTCGCCTTCGCCGGCCGGCGCGGCGAGGCGCAAGGCGGCGCCCACCTGAACTGGGTCGGCCGCGGCTGGAACGACCGCATCTCCTCGATCGCCTGCCACGAGGGCTGCCGCCTGATCGGTTCGGAGGAGATCAACTATACCGGCGCTCGCCGCACCTTCCGGGGCAATGTGAGCGCGCTCGGCCCGGGCTGGAACGACCGGATCAGCGCCTTGCGGGTGGTCTGTTCAGGCGGCCGGTAGGCTGCAAAGATCTACCCAGTCCCTGCCGACCAGCGCGAACAGGCGTTCGGGCGTCACTTCGACCGAGGTGTTGAGCGAGCCGGCGGCGGGGTAGACCATGTCGAAGGCCTGGAGCGAGGCGTCCAGATAGACGGGAAGCGGGCTGGCGAGGCCGAAGGGGCAGACGCCGCCGACCGGGTGGCCGGTGAGCTGCAGCGTCTCTTCCGGTCCGAGCATGCGCGGGCGGCCGCCGAACGCGGCCTTGCTCTTGGCATTGTCGAGCCTTGCATCGCCGCGCGCGACAAGCAGGAACACGCGCTCGCCGACGCGGACCGCAAGCGTCTTGGCGATCCGGCCCGGCTCGACGCCGAGCGCGGCGGCGGCGGTTGCAACGGTCGCGGTGCTTTCGGCGACCTCGATCAGCCGCAGGTCGGGGGCATGGTCGGCAAGCCAGGCGCGGACGGATTCGAGGCTCATGGCAGTCTCCTAGCAGCCCCGCCTAGGCTTGGAACCCGGAGCGAAGCTGATCGTTCTTGTTGCGCCAGACCGGTTGCCGATTGCGAGAGACGCACCGGGGCGATTTCGGAGCCCTCCAGCAGCCCCATCCCCCGGGCTTCTGGAGGGCTTCCCTTTCGAAGGCCTGCCCAGGGAGACGAAGCCATGCCGACCGACACCGAAATCCGCGACCGTTTCTGGAAGGAGCTGAAGAGCGAGCAGACGATCATGCTCGGGCTGGACGGCGCGACTGGGGGCGGCATGAAGCCGATGACGGCGCTGATCGAAGAGGATGAGAGCGGGCCGCTTTGGATCTTCACGGCGAAGGATACCGAGCTGGCGCAAGCGCTGACGGGCGGGGCGAAGCCGGCGCACGCCGCCTTTACCGGCAAGAAGCACGATCTGTTCGCGAACGTCTCCGGCAGCCTCGCGCTGGATAATGACCGGGCGGTGATCGACCGGCTCTGGAATCCGTTCGTCGCCGCCTGGTTCGAGGGCGGCAAGGACGACCCCAAGCTCGCCTTGCTCCGCTTCGATCCGGACAATGCCAAAATCTGGCTGAACGCGACCCCGCTGGGCGCAGCGATCGAATGGCTGCTCCGCCGCGATCCCAAGGAAAGCTACCAGGACAAGGTCGCCGACGTCGCGCTCTGAAGCGGCGGGAAGCGATGTGGTCCGCCCCGCGCGGGCGCGGAGCGGGCCAGCGGGGCCGGCGGGATCCGTAAGGAGCGCGCCGGGAAAATGCGCCCCCTCGGGTCCTTCGGCCCGTTCGAAGGTCAAGGAAACCGCGCGAGGCGGCAGGTTTCTGGTCCGATTCCTTACCCCGGAAGGCGCCGGTGCGACGCCTTCTCCCCATGCGGAACGGTTAAAAATGCTCTCCCGCTCGCCCTGCGGGGTTTAGCGCGTTGAGGTTAAAGACCATTTAAGCATGCCGTATTTTCCGCATATGGTGTAAATACGGGGGTTCAGGGAGCGGCCGGCGCCTTCGGGGGGAAGAAGCCGGCCGCGACCTTTGCCGGGCCTGATGGGCATCAAGCCTCGGCCGTCTCGCCTTCGAGCGCCGCTTCGATGGTGGCGACGTCGATCTTGTGCATCGTCATCATCGCGTCCATCGCGCGCTTGGCCGCGGCCCGATCGGGATTGTCCATCGCCTCGAGCAGCACCCGCGGCGTGATCTGCCAGGAAAAGCCCCAGCGGTCACGGCACCAGCCGCACATGCTCTCCTCGCCGCCATTGCCGGTGATCGCATCCCAGTAGCGATCGGTCTCTTCCTGATCCTCGGTAACGACCATGAAGCTCACCGCCTCGTTCGGCTTGAAGTTCGGGCCGCCGTTCAGGCCGACAAAGGCCCGGCCGAGCAAGGTGAACTCCACGGTCAGC
>DATINU010000280.1:0-3218 GCA_035473955.1 Allosphingosinicella sp. | reverse complement strand
TGGCTCCCCACCCCATGGCCTGGTCAGTGGCCGCGACCTGGAGGTCAGCCCGCGTCAGGCTGTGGGCCCGAGCGGCTTGGGCAGCAGCGCGGCCAGAACCAGGCGGCGACGGCAATTATTTTGCGCTTGTGAGTCTCCCCTTCCCTGCGTGGCCAGAGGCTCGGAGGGGCCGCGCAGGGAATCATTTGGAAATGTCACACCACGCGAAAAGCGCACGTATTCACTATATTTTGCATTGCAGCATGATGCGGTTGCAACGCAACGCCCCGCTGCATATGTTGCGTCGCAGCATGACGACCGGCGCGGCTTTCTCGCCCCGGCCCTACTTGGAAAACGGACTTGAAGGATCGAATATGACAAAGCGAATTCTGATTGCGACGATCGGTGCGGCGCTGTGCCTCGCGACAACCGCGAGCCTGTCCGCGGCAGGGTCGCGGTCGCCGACGACGATGAAGCCACTGAAGGCGATCAGCCTCGACGTCGGATCGAAGCATGTCGTGGGCTATTTCCTCAATGCCGAGGGCCAGTGCAAACTGACCCTGATGATCGCCGACGCAGCCCGCGACGACAGCAGCGAACCGTCGACCCAGGTCATGCGTCTTCGCTTGATGGTCGAGCCCGGACGCTCGGCGCTGGTCGATACCACCGAAGGCCGCATGCTGCAGTTCGCCTGTGAATCCCAGGCGCAGGCGATGAACGCCAGCCTGCTCGATCAGGTCGCCGCCGGCCGCGACAGCAAGTAGTCGGCATGCGCGGCGTCTGAGGCGGATGCGCACACCTGCGCTTCGTTGCGTGCCGCTTGCAATCAACTTAAGGACTGTACCCGCAGGAAGCGCCCTTCTTGCGGGTACAGTCATGAGTGAGGGACTCGCTGCGGCGACCGCGCACGATGCCAAGCTCCAATCAGAGCCGGTGCAAAACGGTTGCGTATGTGTTCGGGCTGGACACTGGACATTTTGAACGTTGGTGCCGCAAGAGGGATTCGAACCCCCGACCCCGTCATTACGAATGACGTGCTCTACCAGCTGAGCTATTGCGGCGAACCAGCACGGGCGCGGCTGAAAGCCGGCCGCGAACGCGTGGCCACGTGATATCGGGCACGGCCGGAATTGGCAAGAAAAACGCGGGTCTCGCTCGCCGTTCCCGTCGGAAAGTACCTGCTCCTACTCGCCCAGCCGGGACCAGAACCCGCGCCAGCCACCGGCCTGCACCTTCGGTGTACCGATCTGATCCGCGAATTCGTCGACCTCCGGGAGCTCATCATCGATGCCGGGATCGTCGGGAGCACGGACCAGGGGAATCACGGCCGGAATCGGCGGATGGCCTGCCTTGGCCGGGTCCCTGGTGAGATCGGCGCGCGCGCGGAACAAGGGTGGCGGTGCCCCGGGTTCGGCCGCAGGCAGTGTCGGCGCGACAGGAGGCGTCGCGGCCGCCGGAGCGGCAACCGGCGCCACGGCCGCGACCACTGCGGGAGCCGGGGCGACCGGGGCCGGCGAGGGGAGCGGGGCAGGAGCGGGGATCGGAACAGGCGCGGTGGGCTCGACCAGCTTGAGCTGGGGCGGTGAATTATCCTGCGCGGCGGGTTCCGGTGGAGCTTCCGGTGCCGGCTCCGCCGCGATCGCGCGCGGCGGCTCGGCCAGGCCCGCGGGGGGGGCCAGCGGCTGGCGCGGCCGCACCGGGGCGGCGAGCATCGCCTCCTCGAACGGCGAGATGTCGATGGCGCTGCCCTTGTCCGAGGGCAGGGCCGCCACCGGGGTCTGCCATCGAAACGCGTCGATCCGGCCGGTGACCGGCGACACCGGCCGCCAGCGATCGCTGACATAGCCATCGGCGGTCCAGACCGGATCGTGGCGGGCGCGGACGGCGCGCAAGGTCCAGGCCCGCGCGCGGCCGGAATCGCCATGCTCGGTGCGCTCGATCTCGGACATCAGCATCGCGACGCGCTGGGTCGGGGACTCGATGAAGGGCTTCAGCGCCTCACGGGCGCGGGCAAACTCGGTGGCGTCGATCGCGGCGCGCGCGATCGCCAGCGCACCCTCGATATGGCCGGGCGTCTTCGCCGCCAGGGTCTCGACCCGCACCAACCGCTGCCGCGCCGAATCGCCGAGCCGGACGTGGGCATAGGCGTCGGCGAGATCGGGATGCGGCTCGGCCAGCCACGCCGTCTCCGCGATTCGCATCGCGCGCCGCACCTGATGTGCCTCGCTCTCGAATTTGGCCGCGAGCACGGCTGCCGGCACCAAGGTCGGCGCCAGCTTGACCGCCTCCATCACGCTCTCGCGCGACATGTCGCGGTCGAGCCGTTCCAGCTCGAGCGCACGGGCCGTGAGCAGCACGCCGCGATGGCGGCGATAGGTGGTCTTGTCGATCAGGCCGGCGTCGAGATTATTGTCGAGGATCGCGAGCGCGCCGTTCCAGTCGCCCTTCGAGCAGCGGAAGCCGAGCACGGCGTGGGAGGCCCAGGTCGAGGACGGCGCGATCTTCAACGCCTCGTCCGCGATCATCACCGCGGCGACCGCGTCATCGGCGCGCTGCGCCTCGATGAACAAGCCGCGCAGGCCGAGTAGCCGGGTATCCTCGCGCTCGGCCATGGCCCGAAACGCGGCATTCGCGCCCTCGCGGTCGCCGTCGAGCTGGGCCGACTGGGCGTGCAGGAGCAGCGCCAGCGGGTCGCCGGCGGCCAGCCGGCGTGCCGCCTCCGCATGCTGACGGGCGGCGGCGGAATCGCCGTGGCCGATCGCCAACAGGCCGTGGGTAATGGCATGACGGCCGCGGGCATGGCGGCGCTCGCGCCGCGCCCGCCGGATCCGCGCGGGTGCACGCAAGACCCCGCTCAGCAGGCTCCAGAGCAGCATCCCGACGACGATGGCGATGCCGAACGCGAGTGCAAACACCGGGAGCGAGGTTTGCACGCGCCAGGCGCCCCAGGTCAGGGTCACATCACCGGTCTGATCGGCCACCCAGGCCGCACCGGCAGCTGCGAGTGCGATCGCCAACAGAAACACAACAATCCGGATCATGGGGCTCCTATTGGGCCGGTGTGGCGAGGGACGCCATCGCCTCGTCTGCAAAATGCCGGGAAGCGGCGAGCGCGGCGTCGCGCGCATCCGCCTTGTCGAGCCAGCCTTGCGCGGCGGCACGGTCGGCGGGCGCAAGCGTGTTCAGCTCGCGCCGCGCCTCGGTGAAATCGTTGCGAAGCGCCGCTGCGGTGACCCGCG
>DATINU010000279.1:0-4214 GCA_035473955.1 Allosphingosinicella sp. | reverse complement strand
GCCGCACCTCAAGGCTGGCGCGGCGATCATCAATTGCACTTCGGTGACGATGTACGAGGGTTCGAAGGAGCTGCTCGATTACAGCGCCACCAAAGGCGCGATCACCGCCTTCACCCGCTCGCTCTCCGAGAATCTGGTCGGCGAAGGGATCCGGGTGAACGCAGTCGCGCCGGGGCCGATCTGGACGCCGCTCAACCCGTGCGGCGGTTCGACGCCGGAGAAGATGAAGACCTTCGGCGAGCACACGCCGATGGGCCGGCCCGGCCAGCCCAACGAGGTCGCGCCCTCCTTCCTGTTCCTTGCCTGCGAGGATTCGCGCTACATGTCGGGGCAGGTGCTGCATCCCAATGGCGGGACGATTGTCGGCAGCTAGGGCTTTGCTATAGCGTGGCCGAATATCGGGGGAGACCATCCATGCGCGCCATCGCCGCCATCCTTGCCGGGCTGATCGCCGGCTTCGTCGTCATCATCCTGATCGGCGTCATCGGTCTGCGCGCGACCTACGCGGTGCCGGCGGGGCTCGATCCCTATGACGGCCGCCAGGTGCTCGCCTTGCTCAAGGCCATGCCGGCGGCGCCCAAGCTGGCCTTGCTGGCGGCGCTGTTCGGCGGAACGCTGGCGGGTGCCGCCCTCGCCAAGCTGGTCGCACGGCGGGCGTGGGCCGGCTGGACCGTCGCCGGCCTGATCGCGCTCTATTTCGCCTTCAGCATGCTGTCGCTCCCGCTGGCCGGCCTCGAGCAGGCCCTGGCGATCGCCGGGCCGATTGTCGGCGGGCTGATCGGCGTCCATCTCGTAAAGGCGCGGCCCGCGGCCATAGACGAGGACGCCGCCGCGACCGGCGATGCCTGACGCAGGATTGTCCGCTTCCGTCCGATTTGTTCGGAAGTGAACACCCAAAGTTGGTGAAAATCGCCACCTCTTAGGGCGCGGATTCTCCGCCAAAATTCCCCCGAGCTCACAAACTGGCGGTTTTCCGCCATTTTTTGCGTTTGGCACGGCGTCTGCAGAACAGCTGGCATGGCCGTCGGATGGTCCGGGGCCGAACAAGGAGACTTCAAATGACGATTGCCATCGACAAGCTTCAGCAGGTTGCCATCTCGGTCCTCGGCGCCGTGCTCGCCAGCTCGCTGCTGATTTCCGCCGCCGTCGGCCCGGTTCCGGTCATCTGACCGGGCCGGTCCGACCGTCCTTCCACATTTTTCTTCGGATCAAGACCATGAACAGCAGCTACGCTCTCGACAAAGGCAATGCCAAGCTCCTCGGCGTGTGCGCGGGCCTTTCCCGCAGCACCGGCTGGGACCTGCTCGCCATTCGCGTCGGCGCCGTGGCGGCGACCCTGCTCCTCCTGGGGCCGGTCGCGCTCATCCTCTACGTCGTCACCGGCATGCTGGCCGAGGCGCGGTAAGCAGCATGACCGCCGCCCTCCGCACGCACTGGAGCCGGTTCGCGCTGCGCCTGTCGGACGCCTTGCCGGCGCTGATCATTTTCGGCCCCGTCGCCGGTATGATTTCGATCACCGCGGCCACGCTCGCCGACCTGCGCGCCTAGCCAGCGCAACATATTCCCTGACAGCGGCCGCGCGCCGCCTTATCACCGGCCCTGGGCGCCCTCAGAGAGCGCCGGGGAGGGATGATGGCGAAGCGGCCGTTCACGCGCTCGCTCTATTTCTGGGTGCTTGTCGGCATCGCTGCGGGCGTCGCGACCGGCTGGCTCTGGCCGCAATTCGGCCAGCAGCTGGAGCCGCTCGGGCTCGGCTTCGTCAAGCTGGTCAAGATGGTGATCCCGCCGGTCATCTTCCTCACCATCGTCACCGGCATTGCCGGCATGGCGGATCTGAAGGCGTTCGGCCGCGTCGGCGCGAAGGCGCTCGGCTATTTCCTCGCCGTCTCCACGCTCGCGCTGGCGATCGGCCTCGCCATCGGCAATCTGGTCCGGCCGGGCGAAGGCCTCAACGTCGATCCGGCGGCGCTCGACACGAGCGGGATCGCCGGCTTCGTCACCCGCGCCGAAGAGCAGGACGCGGTCAAATTCATCCTCGACATCATCCCGGACACATTGGTCAGCGCCTTCACCTCGGGCGCGATCCTGCAGGTCGTGTTCGTTTCGATCCTGTTCGGAATCGCCTTGGCCATGCTCGGCGACAAGGGCGAGCGGCTGCAGGACAGCCTCAAGACGCTGACCGCGATCGTCTTCCGCATCGTCCACATATTGATGTATCTGGCGCCGTTCGCCGCGTTCGGGGCGATGGCCTTCACGATCGGCAAATACGGGATCGGCGCGCTCGCCAATCTCGCCGCCTTGATCGCGACCCTTTACGCGACCTCCCTGCTCTTCGTGATCGTCGTGCTGGGGCTGATTGCCCGGGTCGCGGGCTTCTCCCTCTGGGGTCTGGTCCGCTACCTCAAAGACGAGCTCTTCCTCGTGCTCGGCACGTCCTCCTCGGAAAGCGCGCTGCCGCTGCTGATGGAGAAGCTCGAGCGGGCCGGCTGTCCGAAGCCGATCGTCGGCCTGGTCGTGCCGACCGGCTATTCGTTCAACCTCGACGGCACCTGCATCTACATGTCGCTGGCAGCCTTGTTCATCGCCCAGGCCTGCAACATCCCGCTCTCCACGGAGGAGCAACTCTGGCTGATGGCGGTGGCGATCGTCTCCTCGAAGGGCGCGGCGGGGGTGACCGGCTCGGGCTTCGTGACGCTCGCCGCGACGCTTTCGGTGGTACCGGGCATCCCGGTCGCCGGCATGGCTTTGATCCTCGGCATCGACCGGTTCATGAGCGAGTGCCGGAGCCTCACCAATTTCATCGGCAATGCGGTGGCGACGATCGTCGTCGCCCGCTGGGAGGGCGCGGTCGATCCCGCCACCCTCAGCGCCGCCTTCCGCGGCGAGGGCGGGGGCTTCACCGAGGTGGAAAGCGACGCGCTGCAGATCGGCCGAAAGAGCGACGCGGCAGGCTGAGCCGAGCTGCTGTTGCTATTGAGAACCAATCGCAATAATATCTCCCCACAAGGAGAGACCATGCTCGATTTGTTCGCCCGCACCCCGGAGATGCATGATCTGCCCCGTCACGAGGCGCGGGTCGCGGCTTCGCTCAGGCTCTGGGTGGTGATGCACAAGCTCGGCCGCTGCCCGATGCAGGCAGTCGCCGATCGGCTCGGCGACGCCCGCGCCGCCGCGCATCTGCATCTGCTCCTCGAGGAAGTCGGCGCGGCCTGGCCCGACCCGTTTTGCGTCGCTCCGCCTTGCTGCCCGCGCCTCAGTCACGACGAAGCGCTGGTGCTCGACATGGTCCGGCTCGGCGGGCGCGGCGACCGGCCCGGCTTCGATCGTCTGCTCGCCGAGATGATTCCGGCCGACATGCGCGAGCGGCTGTTCCTCTCCGCCTCGGTGCTGAGCGGGGTGCTGGCGGACTAGGCCGGATGGGCCAACCCATGCTAGGGCCGCACCAGTCAGGAGTGCGCGCGATGGACCGCAACATCATCCAGGTGACGCCTTTCATGCACGTGCCCGATCTCGAGGCCGCGCTCGCCTTCATGACCGGCATTCTCGGCTTCGACGTGCCGTTCCGTCAGGCCAATTACGCCTATCTGAGCCGCGAAGACGCGGGGCTGCGGATGCTCGAGGCCGGGCCGGGCGACCCCTTCCAGCCGGGCACGCGCCGGTTCGCCTATTATTTCGACTGCGCCGACGTCGACGCGCTTTATGCCGAGCTCAAGCCGAAGCTGGACACGCTGCCCGACGGCGACGTCCACGGCCCGGCGGACAAGCATTACAATCAGCGCGAATTGCTGGTGCTGGCGCCTGACGGCAATCTGATCGCCTTCGGCCAGGCGATCGGGCCCGCCTAGCTCAATCGCCGCCCTGATCGCAGCCCGGAGCCTCGGGCTGGCGCCAGCAACGGATCGCCGTGCCGATCGCCGCCTCGCTCGGCGGGGCCGCGTCGGTGAAGGCATATTCGAGGATCACCTTCTCCGCGCCCTGCTCGGCATCGTCATAGACCACAGGCTCGGTCGAGGCCTCGGCGTTGCGGACGACGAGCGTGGTGAAGGCGGCCAGATCGGCGGCGCGGAGCGTGCCCGCGGCGCAGAGGCGCTGCGCGGCCGCGGCGAAATTGGCGCCGGTGGCGCGGGCCAAAGCGGCGGTATCGCCGCTCCGGCCGGCCGCGGTGAAGCTGTCCGCATCGGCCTGCGGACGGATCGCGCCGGCGCAACCGGCGG
>DATINU010000278.1:0-31181 GCA_035473955.1 Allosphingosinicella sp. | reverse complement strand
CCCTCGCCGCCGTCCTTGCTTCGCCCGCGGCGCTCGTCGCGCAAGCACCGAGCGGCCTCGCCCAGGTCCAGGGCCATTTGCGCGCGGTAAGCACGATGACCGCGGGGTTCACGCAGACCGACCGGCGCGGACGCAGCCTTTCCGGCACGCTCACGATCAAGCGCCCGGGGCGGATCCGGTTCGACTACGGCCGCAGCGCCAACATCTTGGTCGTCGGTGATGGGCGCGCGCTCACCTTCATCGACTATGATGTCGGGCAGCGGCAGCGCTGGCCGATCAACGATTCGCCGCTCTCGGTGCTGCTCGATCCCAGCCAGGATCTCGGCCGCTTCGCCCGGGTGACGCGCAACGACGACCAAGTCCTGATGCTCGAGGCGCGCGATCCCCGCCGCCGCGAGTTCGGCACGATCACCATCGCCTTCGCCAAATCGGCGAGCGCGCCGGGCGGGCTGCTGCTGCAGGGCTGGAACACGCGCGACGCCCAGAACAACTTCACCTCCGTCCGCCTCTCGAACCAGCGCTTCAACGTGCCGGTGGCCGACAGCGTCTTCCGATATCGCGAGCCGCAGCGCCGTAATCCGCGAGGCTGACGCAGCCCGAACCCGTTCATCTGCGCGACAGGTGGAGGATATTAAATCCAAGGCTGCAATTGCGGGGGTTCGCTTCGGGTTTTCCCCCTGTTGCCCGGACGGGCTTCGCAATTGACCTCGCGTAACAACGCTTGGTGGCCCTCGCTCCACGCCCCCGGAGCGGGGGCCTTCCATTTTTAGGGCCCGTCGCTAAGTCCCTCCCATGTCCTCTTCCCTCAAGATCGCCTCCTGGAACATCAATTCGATCCGCGCGCGGACCGAGATCGTCGAGAAATTCCTGACCGAGGAGGCGCCCGACATTCTCTGCCTGCAGGAAACCAAGGTCCGCGACACGGAATTCCCGGAAGGGCTGTTTCGCCGCCTGGGCTACAGCCACCTCTTCATTTGCGGCCAGCCGATGCACCATGGCGTGGCCATTATTTCGAAACTGCCGCTGCGCGAGGATGACCGGCTCGACTGGCAGGCGAACGGCGAAGCGCGGCATATCGGCGTCAGGCTCGATTGCGGGGTCCGGCTCGAAAATGTCTACGTGCCGGCCGGCGGCGATATTCCCGACCGCGCGCTCAACCCCAAATTCGGCCAGAAGCTCGACTTCATCGAGCGGATGACGCGCTGGTCCGAAGCGCTCGACGTGCCGACGATCATGGTCGGCGATTTCAACGTTGCGCCTATGGAATGCGACGTCTGGAGCCACAAGCAGCTGATCAATGTGGTCAGCCACACGCCCGTCGAAGTCGAGGCGCTGACCCGGCTGCAAGCATCGGGCGGCTGGACCGATCTCGGCCGCCATTTCTATCCGGCGCCGCAGCGACTGCACACCTGGTGGAGCTACCGCTCGCCCGACTGGACGAAGAACGATCGCGGCCGCCGCCTCGATCATATGTGGGCCACGCCGGATGTCGCGAAGCAGGCTGTTGCGCACAAGGTCTACGAGCCCTGCCGGAATTGGATGCGGCCGTCCGACCATGTCCCGCTGATGACGGAATTCGCACTCTGATGGGCGCGCGGGACGTCGCCCGCGCGATCGATGCGCTTCGGCGCGGCTGGCCGGTGGCGGTCGGCGACATATCCTTCTTGGCCATCGAGACGGCCGACGCCGACGGGCTGGCGGCGTTCGATGGTGAAAAGCCCGCAGGCCTGCTCATCTCCGGCAACAGGGCGGCGACGCTGAAGCTCACCAACCAGCGCGAGGCCCAGCCGGACGAACCGGTCCTGATCGTCCGTAGCCCCTGGATAGACCTGGACGCCGCCACCGCGATCGCGGACCCGGCGCTCGACCTCGCCAACCCGCTCAAGGGCCCGTTCCAGACCGCGCCGCTCTGCTCGCCGCCGACCGCGGTGGCGGCGCTGCGCCTCGCCCGCCTGGCGGGCCTGCTGCCCGCTTTGTTCACGAAGCGGGGCGGGCCGGCCGAGGCGGGGGCCACAGCGGGCGACGTCATGACGTTCGGCAGCGGCGCCGACCTCAGGATCGTCTCGCGGGCGCGGCTGCCGAACCGCTTCGCCGAGGCCGGCGAGATCGTCGCCTTCCGCGCCGACGGCGATACGGCCGAGCATGTCGCTCTGATCCTTGGGAAACCTTCTGACGCGCCGCCGCTCGTCCGGGTGCACAGCGAATGCCTGACGGGTGACGCCTTCGGCTCGCTCAAATGCGATTGCGGGCCGCAGCTCGGGGACGCCCTGGCCCAGATCGCCGAAGCGGGCTGGGGGATCCTGCTCTATCTGAGGCAGGAGGGGCGCGGGATCGGGCTGGTCAACAAGCTGCGCGCCTATGCGCTGCAGGACCAGGGGTTCGACACGGTCGATGCGAACCTCAGGCTGGGCTTCCAGGACGACGAGCGCGACTTCCGGGTGGCGGCGCGGATGTTGGCGAAGGTGTCGCGGAACGCGGTGCGGTTGCTGACCAACAACCCGCGGAAGGCCGAGGCGCTGCGGGCGGAAGGGATCGAGGTGGTCGAGCAGGTGCCGCTGAAAGTTGGCGCGAACGTGCACAATGTTCGCTATCTTGACACGAAACGTGACCGGAGCGGCCACCAACTCTAGCTTAAAAGTGTCGCGACCTCATCGAAATCGCGGGCGATGTGGCGGACGCCCAACGCACGAAGCCGCCCCTCGTGGCCGGGCAGGCAATGGCGGCCCGCGATCAGGCCGATCACGGTCGCGCCGCTGGCGAGCGCGCCTTCGACGCCGACCGGCGAATCCTCGATGATCGCGATCCGGTCGATCCGAACGCCGAGCGCGTTCGCGGCGTGGAGATAGAGATCCGGCGCGGGCTTGCCGCGCGCGACATGCTCGCGGCCGGAGAAGATCTTGTCGCCGAACGCGCCGTCGAGGCCGAGCCTGGCCAGGTGGCTGGCGATCCAGTGGGTGGAGCTGGACGAGCAGATCGCCCTGGGCAGATCGGACGGCAGCGACCGGATGAAGGCGGCGGCGCCCGCCACCTCTTCGAGCCCTTCGCGCAGCGCCCGTTCGTCCTCCTCGGTGCGGGCGGCGTGAAAGTCCTGCGGCAGCGGCCCGCCGATCCAGCGTTCGATCGCGCCGAGGAAATCGAGTCCGGCGAGGCCCATGAACTCGCGCATCGATTCCTCGACGCTGGTCGGGTGGCCGCGCGCGGTCAGATAATCGGCGAGCTGGGCGTTGCCCGCCCATTCGCTTTCGAGCAGGACGCCGTCGAAATCGAAGATCAGGGCATCGAACCGCACGGCGATCACGCGAACGACGCCATGACGCCTAGTTGAAGCGGAAGGTGACGACGCGCCATTCGTCGTTCACGTGATGGAGTTCGATCTCCGCGGTGCCGCTATCGCCGCTTTGCCAGGTGGCGCGCCCCGAGACGTTGCCGATGCCGTTGCGGAGCTTGCGCTGCGACCAGCTCCATTCGCGCGGCACATAGGGGCCGACCCTGAGCGCAAGCCCGTTGGCGTCGCCGACCTCCTGCTGCAGCGACGGCGCCGCCCGCGCATAGGCCTGTTCATATTGGCCGCCCTTCAGCGCGCCCATGAAGGCGTCGGCGCCATCGACCACCGGCCTGGTGAGCGACAGCACCAGGGTGAGGACAATGCCGACGAAGACGGCCAAAACGACGGCGCCGATCGCGAGGAAATGCCAGAGCTTCCAGCGCCGCTTCGGCGCGCCGGTATCGGTCCCGTCCATCTCAACCCCCTTCGACGTTTCGCGCCCCGAACAATGCCGTGCCGACGCGGACATGGGTAGCCCCGATCAGCACCGCGCTTTCATAATCGGCCGACATGCCCATGGAGAGGCCGGCGAGGCCGTGCCGCCGCGCCAGCTTCGCAAGCAAGGCGAAATAGGGCGCCGCCTCGGTGCGATCGGGGGGCAAGCACATTAGGCCGGCGACGGGCAGGCCGGCCCCGGCGCAGCGTTCGAGCAGTGCCGGCAGGCCGGCGACCGGGCAGCCGCCCTTTTGCGGCTCGTCGCCGAGATTGACCTGGATGAAGCAGTCGGGGCGGCGGCCGATCTTCGCCATCGCCTTGCCGAGTGCATCGACGAGCGCTTCCCGGTCGACCGAATGGATCGCGTCGAACAGGCCGAGCGCGGCCTCGGCCTTGTTGGACTGGAGCCGGCCGATCAGATGCAGGCGCACGTCCGGATGCCGTTCGCGCAAGCCAGGCCATTTCGCCTCCGCCTCCTGCACCCGATTCTCGCCGAACACGCGCTGGCCCTCGCCGATCAGCGCTTCGATCGCTGCCGCGGGCTGCGTCTTGGAGACGGCGATCAGGGTCACGTCGTCCGGCTCGCGCCCGGCCAGCGCCGCCGCCTTGGCGATCCGCGCCCGGACATCGTCGAGGGGTGTAACGGCCATGGCGGCTGCTATAGGAAAGGTCATGCGAGCGAGCCAGCCTCTCCCGTGCCTCTGGCTGATGACCGACGAGCGGCAGGGCGGCGGCCTGCTCGACGCGGTGGCGCGGCTGCCCCGCGACGCCGGCATCGTCTTTCGGCATTACAGCCTCGCCGAGGTCGCGCGGCGCACCCTGTTCGACGCCGTGCGCGCCGCCCATTCGGGCCTGCTGCTGCTGGCCGGCCCCGCCGGGCTCGGCGAAGAGTGGGGCGCCGACGGCAGTCACGGCCGCGGCCGGGGGCAGGGCCTGAGGAGCGCGCCCGTGCACAATTATCCCGAGATCCGCGCCGCGGAACGCGCCGGCGCGGCGCTGCTCTTCCTCTCCCCCGCCTTCGCCACGCGCAGCCATCCGGGCGCACGGCCGCTGGGCGTGGCGAAATTCGCCTGGCTCGCCCGCCGCACGCCGCTGCCGGTGATCGCGCTCGGCGGCATGGGGGCCGCGCGCGGACGCAGGCTGGCCTCGTTCGGCGCTTACGGCTGGGCGGGGATTGACGCCTGGAGCGAATGACGGGCGGCAGGCACCCGTTCCATCGGCATGCTGAACTTGCTTCAGCAGCCATGAACACCGGGGCACGCGGCCTTGCAAGACGTCCGGGCCAGCCTTCCGGCTGCGTGGTCATGAATCCCGATTTTCATCAGGATGACGGGATAGGGAAGCGAGGCTTCGGCTAGAAGCGGAAGGCGGTGCCGACGTAGACGGCCTGGCTGTCGCGGCTGCGATCGCCGGCGATCGGCTCGAGCCGGTCACGGGAGATGCGATAGCGGGCGCCGGCGGTGACATCGACGTTGCGGGCGATCGAGAAGGCGCCGCCGACATCGAGCGAATAAGCCTGGTCGCCGTTGACCAGCCGCTGCGCGCCCTCGTTGCGCTCGGCGCCGACCGCGACCCGGCCGGTGAGGTTGCGGGTGGCGCGATAGCTCATGCCCACGCGCGCCGATTCGCGGCTGCCGGCGATAACGCCGCTATCGGACTGGGCGACGTCGCCGGTGACGGCGAAGCGGCGCCAGCCGAGCGAGACGCCGAGATTGTAGGAGACGGGGGCAATCGCGCTGACCGGGGCCGAAGCGGTCGCCGCGGCGCTGCGCGTCGTATCGGCTTGGCTGTTGCCGCCGGCGCGCACGGCGACGCTGACGCCGCGACTGCGCTCGCCACTCACCGCGGGGGTGAAGCGGAACTCGCTGCTGACATTGGCGCCGCGCCGGGCGAGGACGGCCGCGAGTCGCGGATCGGAGACGGCGGGCGTGAACGAGCCGACCGGGCGGCCGCCCAAGGCCAAGGTCGGGCGATTCGCCTTTATTCTCGGGGAGTTGGCGGCCATGGCCGGGCCAAGCAGCAGCGCCACCGCAAGCAGCGATGCGCTTCCCGCCAACCCGATGGCACGCAAGCTCTTCAAGACTCTCGTCTCCCCTCCTTGACCGACTTAATACGAGTCGAACGCCATTCCTAGCGACGCCGCCTGACCCGAACCTGAATCATGACTCCTGTTGCATCATTCCCACAGACCGGCTTGACCGCCGCCGAAGCAGCGGCGAAGGAGCCCGCGCGGCGCGACCGGCAAATTGGCCAGCAACATGCTTGCCGGACGCGCGCGCCCCTCTATAACGACGGCAGCCCCCTTCCGTTTCCAAGGACCCGTTCATGGCTCGCGTACGCACTTTCCTCCTCACCGCCGCCGCCGCTTGCGTGCTCGCCGGCTGCCAGTGGGTCCAGGACGACATCAACCGCACTTTGGGCAAAGGCCCCGAGGACCGGGTCCGCCGGGTCGATCTCGCCGCCAGCCAGACCACCACGATCGGCGTCAACGCCTATCTGTGGCGCGCGACGCTCGACACCTTGTCCTTCGCGCCCTTGGCGCAGAGCGATTCCAGCGGCGGCGTGATCGTCACCGAATGGTATGCGAACCCGCAGAATCCCAGCGAACGCGTCAAGGTGACCGCGACCATCCTCGACCGGGACCTGCGCGCCGACGCGCTGCGGATCACCGCCGCGCGCCAGACCATGCAGAACGGCCAGTGGGCCGACGCGCCGGTCGCCGCCGCCACCGTCCAGCGGCTCGAGGAGATCATCCTGACCCGCGCCCGCGATTTGCGCCGCGCCGCCATCGCCGGCTGACCCCTATCGAAAGTTCTTCCGCGATGGCATCGCGCTTCAATCCGCTCAAAGCCGATGCGCACTGGCAGAAGGTCTGGGAGGAAGGCGGCACCTTCCGCGCGGCCGACGAGAGCGGCCGCCCGAAATCCTACATCCTGGAGATGTTCCCTTATCCGTCGGGGCGCATCCATGTCGGCCACGGCCGCAATTATGTGATGGGCGACGTCCTCGCCCGCCACAAGAGGATGCAGGGCTTCGAGGTGCTGCATCCGATGGGCTGGGACGCGTTCGGCATGCCGGCCGAGAATGCGGCGATCGAGCGCAAGGTTCATCCGGGCGAATGGACGAGAGCGAATATCGCGACAATGCGGGAACAGCTCAAGTTGCTCGGCCTCGCGCTGGACTGGAGCCGGGAATTCGCAACCTGCGATCCTTCCTATTACGGCCATGAACAGGCCCTGTTCGTCGATCTGTTCGAAGCGGGGCTGGTCTATCGCAAGGAGAGCGAGGTCAATTGGGACCCGGTCGACATGACCGTGCTCGCCAACGAACAGGTGATCGACGGGCGGGGCTGGCGCTCGGGCGCCCCCGTCGAGCGGCGCAAGCTGAGCCAGTGGTTCCTGAAGATCACCGACTTCGCCGAGGAGCTGCTCGAAGGCCTGGCAGGGCTCGACCAGTGGCCCGAAAAGGTCCGGCTGATGCAGGAGAACTGGATCGGCAAGAGCCGGGGAATGCGGTTCCGCTTCGGGATTTCCGGGCCGAAGCCGGGAATGGAGAGCTTCGAGGTCTTCACCACCCGTCCCGACACGATCTTCGGGTCGAGCTTCGCGGCGCTGTCGCCCGATCACCCGATCGCGCTCGCGATCGCCAAGGCCGATCCGGAGGCCGCGGCCTTTATCGCCGAGTGCAAGCGCGGAGGGACGACGGCGGCCGAGCTGGAGACGGCGGAGAAGCTCGGCTTCGATACCGGGCTCAAGGTCGTGCATCCGCTGGATCCGGATTGGCTGCTGCCCGTCTACATCGCGAACTTCGTGCTGATGGACTATGGCACCGGGGCGATCTTCGGCGTGCCGGGGCACGATCAGCGCGACTTCGAATTCGCCGGCAAATACGGCCTGCCGATCCGGCGCGTGGTCGCGGCTTCGGACGAGGATGCAAACAAGCCTGTCGAGGGCGAGGCCGAGCCGGGCGAAGGCGTGCTGGTCAATTCGCGCTTCCTCGACGGGATGGACGTGGAGGCCGCCAAGGCGGCGGTGATCGCCCGGGCCGAGGCCGAAGGCTGGGGCGAGGGGACGACGGTCTGGCGGCTGCGCGACTGGGGCGTGTCGCGCCAGCGTTACTGGGGGACGCCGATCCCGATCGTTCATTGCGGGGGCTGCGGGGCGGTGCCGCTGCCGAAGGACCAGCTGCCCGTGGTGCTGCCGGAGGATATCGATTTCGAAACGCCCGGCAATCCGCTCGACCGGCATCCGACCTGGAAGCACGTGGCGTGCCCGCGTTGCGGCGGCGAAGCGGTGCGCGAAACCGATACGCTCGATACCTTCGTCGATTCCTCCTGGTATTTCATTCGCTTCGCCAGCCAGCCGGCGGACCGGCCGTTCGACAAGGCGACCGCCGAGCGCTGGCTGCCGGTGGATCAGTATATCGGCGGCGTCGAGCATGCGATCCTGCACCTGCTCTACGCCCGCTTCTGGACCCGGGCGCTGCAGCATATCGGCATGCTCGACATGGCCGAGCCGTTTCAGGGGCTCTTCACCCAGGGAATGGTGACTCATCGCACCTACCAGGACGCCGGCGGCAACTGGCTGCTGCCGGAGGAAGCCGATGAGGCCAAAGCGGCGGGCCGGACGGTCACGCCCGGCCGCATCGAGAAGATGTCCAAATCCAAGAAGAACGTGATCCCGCCCGAGCCGATCGTCGCGCAATATGGCGCCGACGCGCTGCGCTGGTTCCTGCTCTCCGATTCACCGCCCGAGCGGGACCTGCAATGGACCGACGCAGGCATCGAAGGGGCCTGGCGCTTCGTGCAGCGGCTCTGGCGGCTGGCCTCGGCTGACGAAGCCGGAGAAGGCGAACACGCCGGAGAGGATCGGGCGCTTGACCGCAAGCTCCACCAGACGATCGCGGCGATGGGCGCCAATATCGAGGCGCTGGCGTTCAACAAGGCGGTGGCCAATATCTACGAGCTCGCCAATGCGATCGAGAAGGCGCCGGCTTCGGCCTCGCGGCGGGTGGCGGTCGAGACGATGCTGCGGCTGGTGGCGCCGATGGCGCCGCATGTCGCGGAGGAGGCCTGGGCGGCGACGGGGCGCAACGGGCTGATCGCCGACGCACCCTGGCCCGAGGCCGACCCGGCCCTGCTGATCGAGGACGAGGTGACGATCGCCATCCAGGTCAACGGCAAGCTCCGCGACACCGAAACGGCTCCCAAGGGAGCGCCGAAGGAGGACCTTGAGGCGATGGCGCTGTCCAACGAGGCGGTGCAGCGGATCCTGGCGGGCGCGGCGCCGAAGAAGGTGATCGTCGTGCCCGACCGGCTGGTGAACGTCGTCGCATGAAGGCGCGGCTCGCCCTGGTCTTTGCCGCGCTGGCGCTTTCGGGCTGCACCTTGCGGCCGCTTTATGCGGGCGGCGCCTCGGGGCCGGTGGCCGAGACGCTGCGCGGCGTGCAGGTGGCGCCGATTCCGGGGCGCGGCGGCTGGCTGGTCCGGACCGCGTTGCAGGACCGGCTGGGCGAGGGGCATGGCGAGCAGCCGCGCTACCGGCTCGAGGTCGAGCTGGACGACGACATTACCGGCTTCGGCATCCGGTCGGACGACGCGGTGACGCGCGAACGGCGGGCGTTGCGCGCGCGCTACCGGCTGGTCGATGCGGCGCGGGGGACGGTGCTGCTCGACGCCACCGCCGGCTCGGACGCGGGCGTGGACGTGGTGTCGAGCGAATATGCGACCGTGGCGGCCGAGCAGACCGCGCTTGAGCGACTCTCGGTCGACATCGCCGAACAGATCGTCTCGCGGCTCGCCCTCTACGCGGCGCGCACGCCGGCGCCGCCGGCGCAATGAAGGCCAACCGGCCGCAGCTCGACAAGGCGCTGCAGGCTCCCGCCGACACCCGCTTTTTTCTCTTCCACGGCCAGGACGAAGCCGGCAGCCGCGCGCTCGCCAAGGCGGTGGGGGGGGCGCTTGGCGGGGAAGCAGAGCGGATCGACCTCTCCGCGAGCGAGCTCAAGGCCGATCCGGCCCGGCTCGCCGACGAGGCGGCCTCGATTTCGATGTTCGGCGGGGCGCGCTGGATCCTGGTCGAGCCGGCGGACGACGGCTGCGCTGGCGCCGTCGAGGCGCTGCTGGAGGCGCCCGTGGCGGGCAATCCGGTCGCCCTCGTCGCCGGCGCGCTGAAGCCCGCCTCCGCACTGCTCAAGCTCGCCCTGGCCGCGCCGGGGGCGCTCGCTTTCGCCTCCTACACTCCCGACGCGCGCGAAGCGGACCGGCTTGCGCAGGAGATGGCGCGGACGATGGGCCTCGGCATGAATCGCGACGTCGCCCACCGCGTCGCCGAGGCTTCGGGCGGCAACCGGGCGATCATCGAACAGGAGCTGGCCAAGTTTGCCCTCTATCTCGGCGCCACCCCGGAAAGCCCGCGCGAGGCGGATCACGACGTGGTCGACGCGCTCGGCGCGGCGGCCGACGAAGGGGATCTCAGCAAGCTGGTGGAACATGCCATGGGCGGCGATGCGGCCGGCCTCGAAGCCGAGCTGGCGCGCCTCCGGGCCGAGGGAATGGAGGGAATCGTCCTGATCCGCGCGATGCTCAGGCGGATGGCGCTGCTGGCGCGGCTACGCGCCGACGTGGAGCAGGGCAGCAGCCCGTCCGCCGTCATGACGTCAGCAGGCAAAGCATTGTTTTGGAAAGAGAAACCGGTAATCGAGATCCAGCTTCGGCGCTGGCGGTCCGAGCTGATCGGCAAGGCGATGACCCGACTCTCCGACGCCGAGCGGCAATTGAAGGCCTCGGGCGGGCCCGGCCCGATCGCGGCCGACGAAGAATTGTTCGCGATCTGCCGCCAGGCGGCGCGGCTGCGCTAAAACTTGTCGCCGCTAAGGCGCTGGCAGATCATGTCGAGCTGGTCGAGCGTCGAATAAGCGAGGCTGACGCTGCCGCCCTTGGGCGTGTGCCTGATCGCGACCTTGAGCCCCAGCAGATCGCCGAGCTGGCGCTCCAGGGCGTTTATGTCCGCGCTGGCGCTCTTGAATTCGAGCGGCGGCTCGCGGGTCTTGCGGGCCTTGCCGGCGCGGGCGAGCTTCTCGGTCTCGCGTACCGAGAGCCCGCGGCGGACCACCTCCTGCGCGAGAGCCTCCGGGTCGTTCGCCGAAACCAGCGCCCGGGCATGGCCCATGCTGAGCTCGCCGGTCCCGACCATGACCTGAACGCCCGGCGGAAGATCAAGCAATCTCAATATGTTGGCAACATGGCTGCGCGATTTGTGAACGAGCCGGCCGAGCTCTTCCTGGGTGTGGCTGTAATCGTCGACCAGGCGCTTATAGGCCTGTGCCTCCTCAATGGCGTTGAGATCCTGCCGCTGGATATTCTCGATCAGCGCGACTTCGAGCGTTTCCTCGTCGCTGAAATTGCGGACGATGGCCGGGATTTCGTGGAGCCGGGCCCGCTGCGCGGCCCGCCAGCGGCGCTCGCCGGCGACGATCTGGAAGCGGTGGCCGTGCGGACGGACGACGATCGGCTGGATCACGCCGCGCGCCTGGATCGAGGCGGCGAGTTCGACCAGGGCCTCCTCCTGGAAGATGCGCCTCGGCTGGCCCGGGTGCGGCTCGATACCGGCGACGGGAATCATCTGCACGCCCCCGCCGCCGCCCTCGAGGCCGGTGCCGTGGACCGGCGTCTCGACCGCCACCTCGCCCAAGAGGGACGAAAGGCCGCGCCCGAGGCCGGAAGGGCGCTTCTTGCCAGGCGCCGGGTCGTTCATGCCGCCTCCTTCGTCCGCGCCGGCAACCGGCCGATCAACTCCCGGGCAAGCGCCATATAGGCCTCCGAACCCGGACAGCGATGATCGTAGATCAAGGCCGGCAGACCGTGGCTCGGCGCCTCCGACAAGCGAACGTTGCGGGGGATCACCGTCTCGAACACGACCTTGCCGAGACAGGCGCGGACATCGTCGGCGACCTGGGAGGAGAGGTTGTTGCGCCGATCGAACATGGTCAAGGCGACGCCGAGGATGGAAAGCTCCGGATTGAAGCGGGCACGGATCCGCTCGACCGTCTGGAGGAGCTGGCTGAGCCCCTCGAGCGCGAAGAATTCGGTCTGGAGCGGCACCAGGATCGAATTGGCGGCAACCAGAGCGTTCACGGTGAGCAGGCCCAGCGAGGGCGGGCAATCGATCAGGCAGACGTCCCAGCGGACGTCGGCCGCGCCTTCCAGCGCCTTGTCCAGGCGATGAGTTCTTGCTTGAAATTCAATGAGTTCGATCTCCGCACCGGAGAGATCGACGGTCGCCGGGATGATCTCCAGCCGCGGCACGCGAGTCTCGACCACGGCCTCGTCGAGCGTGCATTGCCCGGTCAGCAATTCGTAGGAGCTGTTGCCGCGCTGGGCGTGGCCGATGCCGAGGCCGGTCGAGGCATTGCCCTGCGGATCGAGGTCGATCAGCAGCACGCGGCTGCCGGTCGCGGCGAGTGCGGTGGCGAGGTTGATCGCCGTGGTCGTCTTGCCGACCCCGCCCTTCTGATTCGCGACCGCGATCCGGATCATTTGCTTCTTCCTCTGCCCTGCCGATGGACGCCGGTCGCGACGATGATCCGCGCTTCGGGGTCGGTGACGCTCGGTTCGAGCCGGAAGTCACCTTGCCACTTTGCATCGAGCGCCGCCAGTTCGCTTTCCGCGTTTCGGCCCTTGGGAAGCAGCCAGACGCTCTTAGCTGTGGAAAATCCTGTGCCAAAATCGAGCAGGCGGTCGAGCGGGGCGAGCGCGCGGGCGCTGATCACGTCGAATGGGCGGGGGGGCACGTGCTGCGCTTTGACCTGCAGGATCTCGACGGCGATTCGCAAGGTCTCGGCGGCATGACGAAGAAATTCGGCGCGGAGGCGGCGCTCCTCGACGAGGGTCACCGGCCCCGGGCGCAGCAACGCGACGATCAGGCCGGGGAAGCCGGCGCCCGTGCCCAGATCGATCCAGGACGCCGCCGGAGCGGGGACGAAACGCAGCAATTGGGCGGAATCGGCGATGTGGCGAAGCCAGAGCTCGTCGAGGCTCGCTCTCGACACGAGATTTTGCCGCTCATTTTCGTCCCGCAGCAAGGCGCAGAAAGCATCGAGCCGCGCCATTGTTTCACGTGGAACATCAAATTCGCGCTCGACCCAGGCTCGCGCCGCTATTTCGTCCATCAGGCGGCCTTGCGACGCGCATGGACGAGGATCGCGGCGAGGGCAGCCGGGGTAATGCCGCGAATCCGCGAGGCGGCGCCCAGCGTTGCAGGCCGGGACGCATCGAGCCGCTCCACCATTTCGTTCGAGAGGCCGGCGAGCGCGCGATAATCGAGATCGCACGGGAGCGGCACGGCCTCGTCCGACCGCAGCCGTTCGATCTCGCTTTGCTGCCGGGCGACATAAGGAGCGTAGCGATGATCCTGGATGGCTTCTTCGAGCAGGTTATTAGGGAATTCGGCCAGTTCGGGGGCGAGGGCTGTCAGAAGGGCCGCGTCCGTCTCGGGATGGCGAAGGCGCGAGGCGAGCATTTGTCCCTGGTGAACCTGCAGGAGGATCCTCTCGATGGCCCCGCGCGCGGCCCGCGCAGCTTCGAAATGCCGGCGGCGCGTCTCGGCAACGCAGCCGGCGGCGATCGCCTTGGGAGTCAGGCGGGCCGCGGCATTGTCGGCGCGCAGGCGCAGGCGATATTCGGCGCGCGCGGTCAGCATCCGATAGGGCTCGGTGACGCCCTGCAGCACCAGATCGTCCACCATCACGCCGATATAGGAATCGACGCGATCGAACAGCACCGGGGCGGCGCCCTTCACCATGGCGGCGGCATTGAGGCCGGCGACCAGGCCCTGCGCGGCCGCTTCCTCATAGCCGGTCGTGCCGTTGATCTGTCCGGCGAGATAGAGGCCCTCGACATCGCGCACGGCCAAAGTGGGCGCGAGAATGCGCGGATCGACATGGTCATATTCGACCGCATAGCCGGGCTGCAGGATTTCGGCGCGCTCGAGACCCGCCATGGAGCGCACCATGGCGAGCTGAACGTCCTCCGGAAGCGAGGTCGAGATCCCGTTGGGATAGACGGCGGCATCGTCCAGCCCCTCGGGCTCGAGGAAGACCTGATGGCCGTCGCGATCGGCGAAACGATGGACCTTGTCTTCGATCGAGGGGCAGTAACGCGGGCCTATCCCAGAGATTTCTCCCGCGAAAAGCGGGGAATTGCGGAGATTGTCGCGGATAATGGCGTGGGTTTGCGGGTTCGTGCGGGTGATCGCGCAAAACAGTTGCGGCGCGAGGCGGCCCTCGCTCATCGGCGACATCGTCCAGACGCCGCTGTCGGAAGGCTGGCGCTCCAGCCCCGCCCAATCGATCGTGCGTCCGTCGAGGCGGGGCGGCGTTCCGGTCTTCAGGCGAGCCAAGGGCAGGCCCAGCGCATGGAGCTGGTGCGCGAGGGCGGTCGCGGCCCGCTCGCCGACCCGGCCGCCGGCATGACTGCTCATCCCGAAATGCAGCTTCGCGCCGAGGAAGGTGCCGGTGGCGAGGATGACGGCGGGGGCACCCAAATCCCGGCCGTCGGCGAGGGTGAGGCCGGTCACGCGGCGGCCTTCGAGGCGAAGCGTGCTTGCCTCGCCCTCGATGACGTTCACGCCCCGCTCGGCATCGATCAGGGCGTGGATCGCTGCCCTATAACGGCGGCGGTCGGCCTGGACGCGGGGGCCGCGAACGGCGGCGCCCTTGCTGGCGTTGAGCATCCGATAGTGGATCGCGGCCTGATCGGAGGCCCGGGCGATCAGGCCGTCGAAGGCATCGACCTCGCGGATCAGATGACCCTTGCCGAGTCCGCCCATCGCCGGGTTGCAGGACATGGCGCCGATCTGTTCGCGGTTGAAGCTGACGAGGCCCACGGACGCGCCCATCCGGGCCGCCGCGGCCGCGGCCTCGGTTCCGGCATGGCCGCCGCCGACCACGATGATGTCGAAATGCTGGCTCATGGCCGCGCCTCTAACGCACTTGTTCCACGTGGAACACTCACTTTCCGATGCAGAAGCGCCCGAACAGGGCATCGAGCATGTCTTCGACCCCCGCCTTGCCGGTGATGCTGCCCAAGGAGCTTCGGGCGCGGCGCAGCAGTTCGGCGACGATGAGGAGATCGGCGACCGATTCGAAGCCAGCGAGCGATACGACGGCCTCCCGCAACGCTTCCCGATGGCGGGCATTGAGCGAAACTTCCCCTTCAGCCGGTAAAAGGGTGGCCGCTCTCCGGACGAGAAGGGAGATAAGCTGCTCCACGCCCGTTCCGATCGTTGCGGATACGGAAAGGTCCGTCGGTTGCACGGCACCGCCCAAATCGGCTTTGGAATGGACGCGAATCGCACCAGCAGGAGCGTCGCCGGGCGGGCCGAGCCAGAGAATCAGATCGGCCGCGCCGGTGGAGGCGCGGGCTCGCGCAATACCGATCGCTTCGACCTCGTCGGGCGATTCCCGCAGCCCGGCCGTATCGACCAGCAGGAACGGAACGCCGCCGAAAGCGACGGAGGCCTCGATGAGATCGCGGGTCGTCCCTGGAACCGGGGTAACGATCGCCGCGTCCCGGCCGATTAACGCATTGAGAAGGCTCGATTTCCCTGCATTGACGGGGCCGGCGATCACGACCCTGATGCCCTCCTTCAGACGTTCGGCGGGCGGACGGGCGAGCCATGACGTCATCGAATCGCGGAGCCTGGCCAAACGCGGGGCGAAATCGGCGGGGAGTGGGGCGACATCGTCTTCGTCGGAGAAGTCGAGCACTGCCTCCACCGAGGCGGCCAAAGCGAGCAGCTCTTCCTGCCACGCCGCTACCTGGCGGCCCAGCACGCCGCCGACCAGCGCCATGGCCTGCCGACGCTGGCTTTCTGTCTCCGCCTCAAGCAAATCGGCGAGCCCTTCCGCCTCGGCGAGGTCGATGCGGCCATTGTCGAAGGCGCGCCGGGTGAATTCGCCGGGTTGGGCGGGGCGCAGGCCTTCGATCCGGACGAGCGCGGCGAGGACCGACGCCACCACCGCGCGGCCGCCATGGAGATGCAGCTCGGCGACATCCTCCCCGGTCGCGCTGGCCGGGCCTGGAAAGCGGACTACCAAAGCATTATCAAGGACTTCATCGCCGTCCCGTAACCTGGCGAGGGTGGCGATGCGCGGCTCCGGGAGCCTTCCCGCCAGCGCTGCCAGCGCCGCATCGGCCTTCGGGCCGCTGATCCGCACCAGCGCCACCGCCGCCGGCGGGGCGCCCGAGGACAAAGCGAAAATCGTGTCGCTCAGCGCGGTGCCTTCCCGCCCATCTGGCCCAGCATCTGCTGCCACATCGCCATGCCGGCCTCGTTCATCGGACCCCAGGCCTTCATCATCTCGCCGAACATCTCAGGGGTCGGCCCGTCGGTGACGGCGCTTTTCATCTTCTCGACATAGGCCTCGTGGACCGGGGCGAGATCGGGGAGGCCGAGGAAGCGGCGCGCCTCCTCGGGCGTGCAATCGACGTCGACACTGACCTTCATGGACCTTCCTCTCTCGCTTCTGTTGGCGGGGCGGCGTCTAGGTCTATAGAGGCCCCGCGCGCAAGTGGAGGACCGAGTGATGGGCACGACGATCGCGATCGAAACGCTGGCCGGCGACGGCGGCTTTTCCGCCTATCTGGCCGAGCCCGACGGGGCACCCAGGGGCGCGGTGGTGGTGATCCAGGAGATTTTCGGGGTCAATGAAGGGATCCGCCGCAAGTGCGACCATTGGGCGTCGCTCGGCTATATCGGCGTGGCTCCAGACCTGTTCTGGCGGCTCCAGCCGGGCGTCGAGCTCGATCCCGACCTGCCCGAACAGTTCCAGGAAGCGCTGGGGCTGATGCAGAAGCTCAATCAGGACAAGGCGATAGCGGATATCGAAGCGACCATCCGCGAGGCGCGCTCGCGCCTGCCCGAAGGCGGGAGAGTCGGCGCGGTCGGCTATTGCCTCGGCGGGCGGCTCGCCTTCATGACCGCGGCTCGGACCGATATCGACGCCTCGGTGGGCTATTACGGAGTCGGGCTCGAGGGACTGCTGGGCGAGAAGCACGCGATCGCCCGCCCGCTGATGCTGCATATCGCGGGCGCAGACCATTTCGTGACCCCCGACAAGCAGACGCTGATCCACGAGGGGCTGGACGATCACCCCAAGGTGATTCTCCACGATTATCCGGGCGAGGATCACGGCTTCGCCAGCGAGCTCGGCAATCGGCGCAGCGAGGCGGCGGCGCAACTCGCCGATTCGCGCACCGAGGCCTTCTTCGCTGCGCATCTGACCTGAGATGGAGCGCTACCGGCTCCTGATCCGCCGCACCGGCGGGCCCGAGGCGATCGAGGCCGAAGCGCTGGGCGAACTCGTGCCCGGCCCGGGCGAAGTGCTGGTCCGGCACGAGGCGATCGGGCTCAACTTCATCGACATCTATCACCGCTCCGGCCTCTATCCGCTGACCCTGCCATCCGGCCTGGGCAGCGAAGGCGCGGGTGTGGTCGAGGGCGCGGGGGAGGGCGCGGGTTTCGCGCCGGGAGAGCGGGTCGGCTATCCCGCCGCGCCGCCCGGCGCCTATGCGACTCACCGGCTGATCGCCGCCGACCGGCTGGTGCGGCTGCCCGACGGGATCGACGCCGAGACGGCCGCGGCCGTCCTGCTGAAGGGCTGCACGGCGGAAATGCTGATCGAGCGCTGCGCCAGGGTGCAGGCGGGCGATTGGGTGCTGGTCCACGCCGCGGCCGGCGGAGTGGGCTCGATCCTCGTGCCCTGGCTGAAAGCGATCGGCGCCAGGGTGATCGCGCATGCGGGCTCGGCGGAAAAGGCCGAGGCGGCGACGGGGCTTGGGGCGGATCATGCCTTGTCATGCCCGTTCGACGCGTTGGCCGAACAGGCGAAGTCGCTGAGCGACGGCGGCGTCGCCTGCGTCTTCGACGGCGTCGGCGCGGCGAGCTGGGCGGCGTCGCTGGCGAGCCTCAAAAGGCGCGGCCTGATGGTGAGCTACGGCAATGCCTCGGGCCCGGTGCCGCCGCTGAGCCCGCTCGAGCTGGCGCGGGGCGGCTCGCTCTTCCTGACCCGGCCGACCCTGTTCGATTATGTCGCCGGGCCGGAGGAGCTGCAGGCCTCGGCGGCGCGGCTGTTCGCGATGATCGGATCGGGCGCGGTGCCGGTGCGGATCGGGGCGCGCTTCGCGCTTGAGGAGGCGGCAGAGGCCCACCGCGCGCTCGAGGCGCGGCGGACCACCGGATCGACCCTGCTGATCCCCTAGCGCGCCCGGCGCGTCGCGAAGAGCAGGATCCGGACCCAGAAGGCGCATTGCGCGCAATCGCGGGCGGCGGCCGTCGTCATGGCCCGCAGTCCCCGCAGTCTAGGCGCGGGGCGGTTGCACTTTCGTGACTTGGGCTCAATGGAGCGCCGCGGCCGCCTCGGGCCAGATGAAGCGCAGCACGCCGACCTGGTGATCGACGAAGCCGTCATAGATCATCTTCGCGGCCACCCAGAGGATGACGGCGAGGCCGAACCAGCCGATCCAGCGATAGCGATCGATATATTTGGCGATGAGGTTGGCGGCGATGCCCATCAGGGCGACCGAGAGCACCAGCCCCATCACCATGATCCAGGGATGTTCGTGCGCCGCGCCGGCGACGGCGAGGACGTTGTCGAGGCTCATCGAGACATCGGCCAGCGCCACCGCCCAGGCCGCGGCGGCGAAGCTCTTGGCCTTGCGGATGCCGGAGCGCTCGTCGCCCTCGATCTCCGCGGAGCCCGGCGAATGTTGGGCATGGGCCAGCTCACGATACATCTTCCAGGCCACCCAGAGCAGCAGCAGCCCGCCGGCGAGGATCAGGCCAATCACCTGCAAGAGCTGCGTGACGATCAGCGCGAAGCCGATCCGGAGCACGAGCGCGGCGATGATCCCGATCAGAATCACGCGCTTGCGCTGCGCGGCAGGCAAGCCCGCGGCGAGCGCGCCGACCACGATCGCATTGTCGCCCGCGAGGACGAGATCGATCAGGATCACTTCGGTGAAAGCGGCGATCGCGCCGGCGGAAAAGAGGGTGCCGAGGTCCATGGCGCCCAGACTACATGATCAGGTGCAGGATGCCATAATGCTCGTCGATCACGCCGTCATAGATCATGCGACAAGCGACGTAGAGGATGATCAGCAAGCCACCCCAAGCGATCCATTTGTAGCGCTGGACCAGCTTGGCGACGAAATTGGCGGCGAGGCCCATGAGAGTGACCGAGAAAGCGAGGCCGATGAAGAGGACGGTCGGGTGATCGCGCGCGGTCGCCGCGACGGCGAGCACATTGTCGAGACTCATCGAAAGATCGGCGAGGGTGACCTGGATCGCGGCCTGGAGGAAGGTCTTGCTGCGGGGCGCGCCCTCGATCGCCGGCGTGTCCGGATCGTCGACCGCGGCCGGAGCGGCGTGGCCGTGCCTGAGCTCGCGATACATATTGTAGGCGACCCAAAGCAGCAGCAAGCCGCCCGCCAGCACCAGGCCGGTGAAATGCAGCAGCCAGGTGGCGATGAAAGCGAAGCCGATCAGGAAGACGAGGGCCATGCCGACGCCGAGCATGATCACCCGGCGGCGCTCCTTCTCCGGCAGGCCGGCGGTGAGCGTCCCCATGATGATCACATTGTCGCCGGCCATGGTGAGATCGATCAGGATCACCTGGCCGAGCGCGACCAGCCCCGCGGCGGTGACGATGTCGGCAAAATTCAGCATCGCGGCCGGAACGCCCCCTGCGGCCTACTGGTTCATTGAGGCGAAGAAGTCCTCGTTCGACTTGGCGTCCTTCATCTTGTCGAGCAGGAACTGCATCGCATCGACCGTGCCCATCTGCATGAGGATCCGGCGGAGCACCCACATCTTGCTGAGCGTGGCCTGGTCGACCAGCAGCTCCTCCTTGCGGGTGCCGGACTTGCCGACATCGAGCGAGGGGAAGATCCGCTTGTCGGAAACCTTGCGGTCGAGCACGATCTCGGAATTGCCGGTGCCCTTGAACTCCTCGAAGATCACCTCGTCCATCTTGGAGCCGGTGTCGATCAGCGCAGTGGCGATGATCGAGAGCGAGCCGCCCTCCTCGATGTTGCGCGCGGCGCCGAAGAAGCGCTTCGGCCGCTGCAGCGCGTTGGCGTCGACGCCGCCGGTCAGCACCTTGCCCGAGCTCGGCACCACCGTGTTGTAGGCGCGGCCGAGACGGGTGATCGAATCGAGCAGGATGACGACGTCCTTCTTGTGCTCGACCAGGCGCTTCGCCTTCTCGATCACCATCTCGGCGACCTGGACGTGGCGCGAGGCGGGCTCGTCGAAGGTCGAGGAGATGACCTCGCCCTTCACCGAGCGCTGCATGTCGGTGACCTCCTCGGGCCGTTCGTCGACGAGCAGGACGAGCAGGAAAACCTCGGGATGGTTGTCGGTGATCGCCTTGGCGATATTCTGCAGGAGCACGGTCTTGCCGGTGCGCGGCGGCGCCACGATCAGCGCGCGCTGGCCCTTGCCCTGGGGCGAGATGATGTCGATCACGCGGGCCGACTTGTCTTTGACCGTCGGATCGGCGGTGTCGAGGGTCAGCTTCTCGTCGGGATAGAGCGGCGTCAGATTGTCGAAATTGACGCGGTGGCGGACGGCGTCGGGATCGTCGAAATTGATCTGGACGACGCGGACCAGGCTGAAATAACGCTCGCCTTCCTTGGGGCCGCGGATCTCGCCCTCGACCGTGTCGCCGGTCCTGAGGCCGAACTTGCGGACCTGATTCGGGGAGACGTAGATGTCGTCGGGGCCGGCCAGATAATTGGATTCGGCCGAGCGCAGGAAACCGAAGCCGTCCTGTAGCACCTCGATCGTGCCCTGCCCCATGATCTCGTTGCCGGTGTCGGCACGGACCTTGAGGATGGCGAACATCAGCTCCTGCTTGCGGAGCGTCGAGGCGCCCTCGACGCCGAGCTCCTCGGCCATCGCCACCAGCTCGGCGGGGGTTTTCTGCTTGAGGTCGTTCAAATGCATGTTTGGAAACTCTTGGAAGATACGGAATCCGGGCGTTGGCCCATGGAAACGTGTGGGGATGTGGATGCTTGAACACCCGCGCGGACGGCAGGCTAACGACTAAGCCGCCGTTATGCTCCGGCTTTGGGAGTGTCAAGCGAGCGGGCGACCCCGGCCGCGACGGACAGGGTCAGGAGAAAGGCCGGACGATCACCAGGATGACGACGAGGACGACGGCGATGCCCGGCACTTCGTTCATGATCCGAAGCGCTTTGCCGGAGAGCGGGCGCTTGCCGGCGGCGAGCGTCTTGCCGTAGCCGACCATCCAGCCGTGATAGCCCGAAAGCGCGAAGACGATCAGGAATTTCGCCAGGAACCAGGGCTCGCGCAGCAATGCGATGCCGTTCGCATAATTGATCCAGACGAGCAGGATGCCGAAGGTCCAGACCAGGATCATCGCCGGCGTGATGATGATGTTGCGAAGCTTCGCCTCGCGCTCGATCCAGCGCTTCTCCTCGTCCGAGCCCGGCGCCGATTCCTGATGATAGACGTAGTAGCGCGGCAGCATGAACAGGCCCGCCACCCAGAAGATCACGAAGATGATGTGGCCAGCCTTCAGCCAGGCGTAGAGCACGGTCAGAACCCACCCAATCTCATCGATCACCGGCGCACCAGAGCGAGCAATTGCTCGACATGGGCGATCGGCGTCTCCTTGATGATGCCGTGGCCGAGGTTGAAGATGTGCGGCCTCCCGTAAAAGCTAGATAGGATGCGTCCCACCGCTTTTTCAAGCGCCACGCCGCCGGCGAGCAGGGCAAGCGGATCGAGATTGCCCTGAAGAGGGAGGTTTTCCGGAAGATTACGGACCGCCCAGTCGGGGTCGATGGTCTCGTCCAGCCCGAGCGCATCGACCCCGGTTTCGCGCGCATAGGCTGCGAGCTTGGCGCCGGCGCCCTTGGGGAAACCGATGATCGGGGTATCCGGGTGGCGCGCCTTCAGCTCCGCGACGATCCGCGCGGTGGGCGCGATCACCCAGCGCTCGAACTGGTCGGGCGCGAGGCTGCCGGACCAGCTGTCGAACAATTGCACCGCCTCGACGCCGGCCGCGATCTGGCCGGAAAGATAATCGACGGTCATCGCCGAAATCGCCTCGATGATCGCGGCGAACGCTTCGGGATCCGCATATGCACAGCGCCGCGCCTCGGCCTGGTCGCGGCTGCCCAAGCCCGCCACCATATAGGTCGCGACCGTCCAGGGGCTGCCGGCGAAGCCGAGCAGCGTCGTTTCGGGCGGAAGCGCCGCCTTCACGTTCTCCACAGTGCGATAAATCGGCTCCAGGCGGGCGGGGACGGCTTCGAGTTGGTTAAGCGCGGCATCGACCAGACGCGGTGACAGCCGGGGTCCCTCGCCGGCCTCAAAGCGCAAATCCTGGCCGAGCGCATGCGGCACGATCAGGATGTCGGAAAAGAGGATCGCGCCGTCGAACCCGAAGCGGCGGATCGGCTGGAGGGTGATCTCCGCGGCGGCTTGCGGATCGTAGACCAGTTCCAGAAAGCCGCCCTTCTCGGCCCGAAGCGCGCGATATTCGGGCAGATAGCGGCCCGCCTGGCGCATCAGCCAGACCGGCTTTACGTCAGGATTTCCACCACTTAGGACGCTCAACAAGGGCTTGTCTGGACTGGGCATCAGGGCGAAGCGTCTCCGCTCTCTTCATCTCTTATAGAATCTTATAAGAGAGTCTGTTGAGGTTAGTAGGGGCTGGCGGAGCGGGGTTTATTGGCTCGCACAATTTTTGCCAACAGCTTGACTCGGCGGGACTCGCGGCTTTGCGCGGATTCGCGGACGCCATCCCCATGATCCACATGCTGGGGGTGAATTTTTTCCGCTGTTGGCCGGCTTGTGGATGGTTAAGCCCCCGGCGGGGACGAATCCTGTCCTTGTGTCTGCCCCGAGGCTTCCGCTAGCGATTTCCCCACCTTTTTCCACAGGCGAAACGAGTGGCCAAGCAGCTCGACCTTCATCTCCTCTCGGACTCCACCGGCGAGACGCTCGACATGGTGGCGAGCGCGTGCCTCGCGCAGTTCGAGAATGTCGAGGCGCACCGGCATTTCTGGCCGATGGTGCGATCGGAAGGCCATCTCGACCGCGTGCTCGACGATATCGCGAAGAGGCCGGGCCTCGTCCTCTACACTTTGGTGAACCCCGCGATCCGCCGCGATCTCGAGCGCAAATGCCGGCAGCGCAAGCTCCATGCCGTGCCCGTGCTCGATCCGGTGATCGACGCGCTGGCGGCGCTGAGCGGCGAGCAGGCGCAGGGCCGCGCCGGCCGGCAGCATGTGCTCGACGCCGCCTATTTCGCCCGGGTCGACGCGATCCAGTTCACCATCGCCCATGACGACGGCGTCGGCACCGAAAATTGGGAGGAAGCGGACATCGTCCTCGCCGGGGTCTCGCGCAGCTCGAAGACGCCGACCAGCATCTATCTCGCCAATCGCGGCTACAAGGTCGCGAACATTCCGTTGGTCCTCGAATCACCGCCGCCGGCCAGCCTGTTCACGCTGAAGCATCCGATGGTGATCGGGCTGACCACCAATCCGGAGCGGCTGATCCAGATCCGCCGCAACCGGCTGATCGCGCTCAACCAGGCGCCCGAGACCGACTATGTCGATGTCGAGGCGGTCAATGCGGAGCTCGCCTTCGCCCGGCGGATGTTCGCCGATCAGGGCTGGCCGGTGATCGACGTGACTCGCCGCTCGATCGAGGAAACCGCGATCGCGATCATCAAGCTCTATGGCGAGCGGCTGGAGGCACCCACGGCATGAAGCTGCTGCTCGCCTCGCAAAGCGCGGCGCGCCGGCAGATGCTGGCGGCGGCGGGCGTGGCGTTCGAGCCCGTCCCGGTGCCGCTGGACGAAGCGGAGGCCAAGGCCGGGCTGCTCGCCGCGGGCTTCGAGCCGCGCGACCTTGCCGAGATGCTGGCCGAGATGAAGGCGAAGAGCGTGGCCGGGCCGGGAGACGCGCTGGTGATCGGCGCCGATCAGGTGCTGGAACTGGACGACGGGACGATGCTGAGCAAGCCGGGCTCGCGCGCGGAGGCACTGGCGCAGCTGCGCGTGCTGAGCGGGCAGACCCATTATCTCCATTCCGCCGCGGTCGCCGTGGAAAAGGGCGAGCGCGTCTGGGGCGAGAGCGAAAGCGTGGCGATGGACGTCCGGCCGCTCGGCGACGACTTTCTGGAAGCCTATCTCGACGCCGAATATGAGGCGGTCCGCTTCAACGTCGGCGGCTACCGGGTCGAGGGCATGGGGGCGCAACTCTTCGAGGAGATCGCCGGCAGCCACTTCGCCGTGCTCGGCCTGCCGCTCCTGCCCCTGCTCGCTTACCTGCGCGAGCGCGGGCTTTTGCTCGACTGATGGGCATTCCCTATGCCGAGGTGATCGGCGACCCGATCGCCCATTCCAAATCGCCGGCGATCCACAAATTCTGGCTGGCGAAGCTCGGCATCGAGGGCGACTATCGCGCCATTCGCGTTCGCGGCGAGGAGCTGGAGGACTATCTGCGGTTGCGCAGCGCCGACGCGGATTGGCGTGGCTGCAACGTGACGATGCCGCTCAAAGAACGGATCATGCCGCTGCTGGATAGCGTGACGCGCGAAGCGGGCAAGATCGGCGCCGTCAATGCCGTCCGCAGAGGTGAGGATGGCCGCCTTCACGGTCGGAATACCGACGTGCACGGCGTGGCGCGGTCGCTCGACTACCTGATCGAGCCAGCGATGGAAATCGTCCTTATCGGCGCCGGCGGAGCGGCCCGGGCCGCTGCCCACATCATCCGGTCCTACGACCCGCAGCACGTAACGCTGATCAATCGGTCAGCTGGGCGCGGTACGAAGTTGCTCCGTGACTTCTATCTGCCGGGTACTGCCACGTTCGACCCTACGCTGCCGAAAGCGGACCTTGTGATCAACGCTGCGCCCCCCCATCGGGCATTCGATCTCACTCCACTCGCAGAGAATGCCATCGTCTTCGATATGGTCTATGATCCCCCGGAAGGCGCGCTCCTCGCACAAGCAGGGCGAAGAGGCCTGCGAACCGTGGATGGGCTGACGATGTTGATTCACCAGGCGAGCGAGGCTTTTTGCACCTTCTTCCGGGAGGCCCACCCGCCCGATGCCGATGCAAAGTTGAAGGAGTTGCTGACGTCATGACTTTACTGCTCGGCCTCACCGGCTCGATCGGCATGGGCAAATCGACCGTGTCGCGCATGTTCGCGGCCGAAGGCGTGCCGGTGTTCGATGCCGACGCGGTCGTGCATCGGCTGCAGGGTCCCGAAGGCGAGCTTGTCGCCGAGATCGAATCGCATTTTCCGGGGACGACGGGGCCGGACGGCGTGAATCGCAACAGCCTCGCCGAACGCGTGCTCGGCGCGCCGGGGGAGCTGGCGCGGCTCGAGGCGTTGATCCATCCGGCGGTGGCGCGGGAGCGCGATGCCTTTATCGCCGCACATGCGGGCGCGCCGGTGGTAGTGCTGGACATTCCGCTGCTGTTCGAGAAGGGCGCGGCCGAGACCGTCGACAAGATCGCGGTGGTTTCCGCGGACGAGGAGACGCAGCGGCTGCGTACGCTGGCCCGGCCGGGAATGACGCCGGAAAAATTCCTGCGCATCCTCTCCCACCAGCTGCCGGACGAGGAAAAACGCGCCCGCGCGGACTTCATCATTCCAACCGATTGTTCCCTGGATGAAACAAGGGCTGCGGTGCGCCATATCCTCGCTTGCCTAAAAACGGGCGGCGATTCATAGGATTCGCGCATGCGCGAAATCATCTTCGATACCGAGACCACGGGCCTGAGCCCGGCCGGCGGCGACCGCATGGTCGAGATCGGCTGCGTCGAAATGTTCAACCGGGTAGAGACGGGCCGGACGTTCCATTCCTATTTCAATCCGGGCCGACCGATGCCCAGTGAGGCCGAGGCGGTGCACGGCCTCTCCGACCGGTTCCTTTCCGACAAGCCGAACTTCCACGACGTCTGCGAGGACCTGCTCGAATTCATCGGCGATTCGCCGCTGGTCGCGCACAATGCCGCATTCGATTTCGGGTTCATCAATCATGAGCTCGGCGTGTGCGGGCGGCCCCAGGTCTGCACTACACGGATGGTGTGCACCCTCACTCTTGCCCGGCAGAAATTCCCCGGCGCCAAGCACAGCCTGGACGCGCTCTGCACCCGCTTCGGCGTCGACCGCTCGCAGCGGATCAAGCACGGCGCGCTCCTCGACGCGCAATTGCTCGCCCAGGTCTATGTCGAGCTGACCGGCGGCCGGCAAATCGGTCTCACCCTCGTCGCCGAGCTGGTCGGGGACGGACTCCAGGTTCCGGCCGATGACGTTACGGCATCCGCGCCGCTCACGGTCCGCCCTCCTCGCCCGCATGCGCCCACCGAGGCGGAGGTGGTGCGGCACATGGCATTCCTCGGCAAGATTGCCGATCCGATCTGGAACCGGATCGGTCGCGCCGGTTGACCTTCCCCGCGCGCGCGCCCAAATGCGCGCCGGTTGAGAGTGGAGGCGTAGATGGACATCCGGGTTTCCGGGCACCAGATCGACACGGGCGAAGCGCTGCGCGGCCAGGTCGACGAACGCCTGCAGGCCATCGCCGACAAATATTTCTCCCGCGCCATCTCCGCCCAGGTGACGTTCGGCCGCGGCCCGTATGATCACAGCTTCACCTGCGACATTGTCGCCCACGTGCCCCAGGGAGTCGTGCTGAAGGGTTCTGCCGGGGCGCCGCTGGCGCCGCAGGCCTTCGAGCTCGCCGCCGACCGGATCGAGAAGCAGCTCCGCCGCTACAAGCGCCGGCTCAAGGACCGCCACGCCCAGAGTGCGCACGCCGAGGCCGCGGCGGATGCCGGCGAGGCCGGCTATACCGTGTTCGCGCCGCCGCCGGAGGAAGAAGAGCCGGTCGATAACCCGCCGATCGTCGCCGAAACCCGGGTGGACATCCCGACCGCGAGCGTCTCCGACGCGGTGATGATCCTCGATCTTCGGAACACCAACGCGCTCCTGTTCCGCAACGGCTCCACCGGCGCCTACAACATGGTCTATCGACGAGGCGACGGCACGATCGGCTGGGTCGAGCCGGAGCGCGGCTGAACCTCCTACCCTTTCCTCTTCCGGGAAGCCGCCGCTTCCCCCCGGTGCATATGATGAGCGATATCAACGAAATCCTGTCCCTCGCCGCGGTCGACGACGATCTCGTCGCGGCCAACAAGAAGGCGCTGTTTCAGCAGCTCGGCGCCGTCGCGGCGAAGCTGACCCGCCTCCCGGCCAAGGACATCGTCGCCTGCCTCAATGCGCGCGAGAAGATCGGTTCGACCGGCTTCGGCGGGGGCACCGCCATTCCGCACGGCAAGATGGACGGGCTGCCGCATGTCGTCGGCTTTTTCGCGCGGCTCTCGCAGCCGGTCGATTTCCAGGCGATCGACGGCATGCCGGTCGATCTCGTCTTCCTGCTCCTGTCGCCGCCCGACGCCGGCGCCGACCATCTGAAGGCGCTGGCGACGGTCAGCCGCGTGTTCCGCGACCGCCAGATCGTCGCCAAGCTGCGCGGCGCCCGTTCGAAGGACGCGATCTTCGCTCTGCTCGCCGGCGTGGACGCGCGCGATGCCGCCTGAAGCGGGTCAGGCCGCCCATTTCAGGAGCCTGGAATCGCTCTATCGGGCGGCGGCGATCAACGCGCTGTTCGAATCGGAGATCGAGATCGCCGAGGCGGGACTCGCGCGAATCCGTTTCGAGGTGACGCCGGCGATGAACCATGCCGCCGGCGCAGCGCACGGAACGCTCTATTTCAAGATGATGGACGATGCCGCCTTTTATGCCTGCAACAGCCTCGTCAGCGACCGCTTCCTGCTGACCACGGCGTTCAACCTGGTCTTCACGCGGCCGCTCAAGCATGGTCCGGTGATCGCCGAGGGCCGCTGGGTTTCCGGCAAGCGCCGCGTCTTCGTCGGCGAGGCCCGGCTGATCTTGCCCGACGGCGAGGAGGCGGCGCGCGGGACCGGCACCTTCATGCGCTCGCACATCCCGCTCTCGAGCCTCGACGGCTACAAGCCCCGATGAGCGAAAGATGACGGCACCGCGGCTGGCGAGCTCGGTGCTGGCAACGGCCTTGCTGCGCCGCGCCGAGGCCGAAGGCGGCTTCGGCGTCGTCATCGCCAAGGGCGACGCGAGCGCCGGCGCAATCGCGGTAATTCTCGCCGAAAAGGGCAAAAAAGCGTGCTTTTTGGAGCGCTTATTGCAACCCGACGGGGCTTATGCCTGGCAGGCTTCACGGCAAGGCGTTGAAGATGAAGGTGAATTTCGGGCGTTTCTCGAACGGCGCCGCGCGGTCGATCCCGATCTGTGGATTTTGGAACTGGATATCGCGTCCGCCGAACGGTTCGCCGCTGAAATGAACGCCGCAGGTTGACGCTCCCGGAGCCCCGGGCCAAATCCGCCCCAGCACTTCGAGCGTAAGAGCGGAAGCTGCCCGTGAGGCCAGATCGGGCCCCGGCAGCGACGCGAGACGGGAGGCAGTCAGGGGATCGGTTTCATCCCTTTTTCGACCGGCCGACCGCACAGAACCGAGTTTCAATGCGACGCATCACCCGCGCCGCGGCCCTGACCGCGGTTGCCCTACTGTTTTGCACGGCGACGGGCATGGCCCAGCCGATGAGCGCCACCCAGGCCAAAGCCGGCCCCGTGATCGAGGCCGCCGCCACCGCGAGCACCACGCTCACTCCCGAATCGCTCGGCCTCGACCAGCTCCGGGATCCGGCACCTGCCGTTGACGGCGTCGAAACGGTGACGACCCCCTCGGGCGACGAGATCGTTCGCCCGGCCCGCGACAGCCGCACGCTCGCCCAGCTGGTTGGCGATTATGCCGGCAGGGAGACGGCCGACGCCGAAACCGAGTGCCTGGCGCGCGCAGTCTATTGGGAATCGAAGGGCGAGCCGCTCACCGGCCAGCTCACCGTCGCCGAAGTCGTGATCAACCGCGCCGAATCGGGCCGCTTCGCGCCGACCATCTGCGGCGTCGTCCGCCAGCCGAGCCAATTCTCGTTCGTGCGCCGCGGCTATATCCCGCAGCCGCCCTCGGGTTCGCGCGACTGGCACACCGCGGTGGCGATCGCGCAGATCGCGATGCAGGACCTCGCCGACGGCGGCGCCCCGCGCGCGCTCTATTTCCATGCCCGCCGCGCCCGGCCCGGCTGGAACCGCCCGCGCGTGGCGACGATCGGGAATCACATCTTCTACCGCTAAGCGGACCCTTTCCTCCGTTCCCGTTTCATTCTAGTCTTCGGGCATGGCGACCATGCCCGAATCGACCCCCTGCTTCGCCGATCTGCCGATGGCGGCGCAGGATGTCGCGCGCGGGGTGACGCGCCTTTTCTTCCGCGCCGACATGTTCGCGATCTGCGAGGCGCCGCTTCCCAACGGACGCCGCGCCGACATGCTCGCGATCGACGCGAAGGGGCAGCTCACCATCGTCGAGATCAAGGTTTCGCGCGCCGACCTGATGGGCGACGGCAAATGGGGAGACTATCTCGATTATTGCGACTTCTTCTTTTGGGCGGTGCCGACGGGCTTCGCGCTCGATCCGTTCGAGGGGGACAGCCACGGCCCCGATTGCGCCGGCCTGATCGTCGCCGATCGCTACGATGCCGAGATCGTCCGGGCGGCGCCCTGCCGCCCGCTCGCGGCGGCGCGGCGCAAGGCGGAGACACTCAGATTCGCCCGTCGTGCGGCGCGGCGGCTGGCCGGGGATCTCGATCCGGGGCTGGCCGGACTGGACTAGGCGAGGCTTACCGGGGAGGCGCGGCGGCGGGGGCCGGGCGTTCGAGCTCGCGCAGGATTATGGCGCTGCGCGCATCCTGCCGGGCATAATCGATCGCCGAATTGCCCGAGCTGTGATCGGTCTGATTCGGGTCCGCGCGCTGCGAGATGAGCAGCCGCACCATCGGCAGGTCGCGCCGCCGCACCGCGAAGATCAACGGCGTCTCGCCGCTGCTATTGCCCAGGTTCACGCTGGCGCCGCGGGCGAGCAATTGCTCGGCGCCGTCCCGCCAGCCGATCTGCGCGGCGAGGATCAGCGGCGTGTTGCCGTCGCGGTCCCCGAGATCGGGCCGTGCCCCGCGGCCCAGCATGAAGGCCAGCCAGCTGAGATCGCGGCCCCGTACCAGGATGTGCAGCACGCCCTCCCCGGTCGAGGGATCGCGGTGGTTGACCGCGGTCGAGGACGGATTGGACAGGATCCGTTCGGCGGTGGCGCCGTCGCGCTCGCGAGTCGCCTTGAGCAGGGTGAAGCCGTCCGAAAAGCTCTGCGCCGCCAAAGGCGTCGCGATCGCGGCCGACAGGGCCAGCGCCAGCGTCATTCCATGCTTCATCGGTTCAATCTTCCCGTAACGCGTTCATTCGGCTTGATCGGCGCGCCTTAGCAAAGCAAGGCTGAGGCTGTCATGAACGAATATGCCCGCCCGTTTGCCATCGTCGCCTTGCTCTTCGCTTTGCTGGCCGGGGGTTGCGGGCAACGGGCCGAGGAAACGCCGCCGCTCAAGGGCGCGAGCATGGGCGGGCCGTTCACGCTCACCGGCGAAGACGGCCGCCGGGTCAGCGACCGCGAGTTCGCCGGCAAGTACCGGCTGGTCTATTTCGGCTTCACCTATTGCCCCGACGTCTGCCCGACCGACATGGCGGTGCTCGGCGGGGCGCTGAGGCGGTTCGAGGCGGCCGATCCGGCGCGGGCGGCCCGGGTCCAGCCGCTTTTCATCAGCGTCGATCCCGCGCGCGATACGCCCGCGGTGCTGCGTCGCTTCACCGACGCCTTCCATCCCCGCTTCCTCGGTCTCACCGGCAGCGAGGCGGAGATCGCCCAGGTCGCCCACCGCTACGGCATCTATTACGAGCGCGAACCGGCCAATGCCGCCGGCGCCTATAACGTCAATCACCAGCGCCAGGCGGTGCTCTACGGCCCGGACGGGGCGCCGATCGCGATCCTGCTGCCGCGCGAGCCGAGCGCGGCGCAGGGCGCCGAGGGCGTCGCCGCCGATCTCGAACGCTGGGTGCGATGAGGGACCGTTTCTGGGAATTGCCCTTGGGCGCGCTGGACCGGGAGGAATGGGAGGCGCTTTGCGACGGCTGCGGCAAATGCTGCCTGCACAAGATCGAAGAGGAAACGACCGGCCGGCTCTATCCGACCAACGTCGCCTGCCGCCTGCTCGACCGGACGAGCTGCCGCTGCTCGAACTACAAGCAGCGGCGCGCTTTCGTCCCCGATTGCGTGCGGCTCGATGCGAAAAGCGTGCAAAAGATCGGCTGGCTGCCCTCGACCTGTGCCTACCGGCTGGGCGCCAACGGCGAGCCGCTCGAATCCTGGCATTATCTGATCAGCGGCGACCGGGAGAGCGT
>DATINU010000277.1:0-2596 GCA_035473955.1 Allosphingosinicella sp. | reverse complement strand
GTGGCCGAGCGCGGAGGCGGCCTCGCGCGCGGCTTCGGCCGCCTTGCGCTTGTCGGCGACCGCGGCGGCGGCTTCGGTCTGATATGCGGCGGCGCCGCGCTGGGCTTCGGCGGCGGCCGCGACCGCCCGGCCGGCGGCTTCGGCGTCGCGGGTCGCGGCTTCCGCGGCGGCGGCGGCTTCCTGCCAGCGGGCGAAGATCAGCCGCGCCTCGGCGACGCGGATCTGGTCGGTCAGCTTGCGGTAGCGCTCGGCGGCCTTGGCCTGGCGGCGCAGCGCACCTTCGCGCACCTCCATGTCGGCGAGGATTTCGTCGAGCCGGACGAGGTTCGCCTCGGTGGCGCGCAGCTTCTGCTCGGCATCCTTGCGGCGGACGTGGAGGCCCGCAATCCCCGCCGCTTCCTCCAGCATCAGCCGGCGTTCGGTCGGCTTGGCGGCGATCACGGCGCTGATCTTGCCCTGGCTGACGAGAGCCGGCGAATGGGCGCCCGTCGCCGCGTCGGCGAAGAGCAAGGCGACGTCCTTCTGGCGGACGTCGCGGCCGTTGACCCGATAGGCGCTGCCGGCGCCGCGCTCGATCCGGCGGGTGACCTCGACCTCGCCGATGGCCGCGACCGAAATGTCGCCGCTTCGATCGGCCTGTTCGCGTTCGACCAGCAGCGAGACCTCGGCGAAGTCGCGCGCGGGGCGCAGGGCCGTGCCGGCGAAGATGACATCGTCCATGCCCGCGCCACGCATGGATTTGGGCGAGCTTTCGCCCATCACCCAGCGGATCGCCTCGAGCACGTTGGATTTGCCGCAGCCGTTCGGCCCGACGATCCCGGTCAGCCCGTCCTCGACCCGCAGCTCCGCCGGTTCGACGAAGCTCTTGAAGCCGGTAAGTTTGAGCCTCTTTACGCGCACTTTATCGTTTCAAGCCCCCCGTTTTCGTCCTCAGCCGCCCCTGAGCCGCGGCTCGATCCCCGGCCAGGCGTTGGTATCCGTCACCACCCGGCCGTTGATCACGAAAGTCGGCGTCCCCTCCACGCCATATTGGCTGTGCGCCTGGTTCGAGATCGCTTCGAGCTGGCTGAAATTGGCCATGTTGCTGAGGCAGGCGCGCTGGGCGGCGGGGGTCAGGCCGTAGCGCGCCGCGATCCGATCGAGCCCAAGCATCGGCGCCAGCCGCTGCGCCATCGCGGTCGGCGGCTGATTGCGGAGCTGGCCGCGCTGCGCTTCGCTCAGGCCCTGCATGGCGCCCAGCCACTGCCGCTGGCTGCCCATCAGCTCGTGGCCCATGTTGAAATAGGCGCGGCCCCCGGCGCAGCGGGCGAGCACCGTCGCCGGAATGTCCGCGGCGTTGATCAGGATGTTGCGATATTCGATGCTGACCCGGCCCGGGCGGACATAGTTCTGGAAGAGGGCGGCGCCGCTTTCATGATGGAATTCGGCGCAATGCGGGCAGGCGAAGGAAAGATATTCGATCAGCTTCACCGGCGCATCGGGATTGCCCATGCGAAAGCCGCCCTCGGGCGTGCGCGCGACGGTCTGCGTCCAATCGCGCTGCACGGCCGCCTTGCCCTTCTGCGCGGCGCCGTCGGCGGCGGGCAGCGCCGCGAGCGCGATCCCGGCGAGAGCGGCGGCGAGAAGCCGGCCCTTCATCTCAGCGCCCCAGCGCCGTGCGCAGCAGCGGCTCCAGATCGTTCCAGAGGCCGGCCTCGACGCGCGTACCGTTGATGAAGAAGCTCGGCGTTCCGGGCACGCCCTCCTCGGCGGCCGCGCGCTGGGTGCGGTCGGTCAGCGCCTGAATCTGCCCGGCGTCGCCGATGCACTGGGCGAAGCGCGCCTCGGGCACGCCGCGGCGGGCGAAATAGGTGTCGAGGTCCATCGCCCGGGCGAGCGGCTCGAGCTGCTGCTCCGGCGGGAGGGCGCTGATCCGGGTGCTTTCCTGCTGGTCGATCGCGTCGATGAACTCGTGCTGCCGCGTGTAGACGTCCTCGATCGTCGTGAAGAAGGCGGCGGGCGGCTGGCAGCGCACCAGCAGTGACAAAGCGAGGTCCGGTCCGCCGAGCAGGAAATTGCGGAATTCCCAGCTGACCTGGCCCGAACGGACATAGGTGTCGCGCAAGGTCGCGGTCGCTTCGTCGGAGAATTGCTTGCAGTGCGGGCAGGTGAGCGAGCCATATTCGACGAGCTTCACGGGCGCATTCGGATTGCCCATCCGGTAGCCGCCCTCCGGCGTCTGCGAGATCGTCGTCCGCCAATCGCCATTATTGGGCGCCGCGATCTGCTCGAGCGGCGCCTCGTTCTGCGCGGTCGCCGTCGTGTTGCCGCTGCCGTTGCAGCCGGCCAGAGCGATGGTGAGCGCCATGGTGCCGACGCTGAGTGCTGCTTTCATCTTTTTCTGTCTCCACCAATTCTGCCGACGACCGGGATCGTCGTTACCACCGGCGCGCCATCGCCCGAGGAAAGCCCGCGCGCAAGCGATTCCAGACAGGCGCGAAGCTCCGGATCGTCGATTTCGCGCAGTGAATCCCCAAGCTCGGCCGGCAATTCCGGACCCTCTTCCAGCGCTCCCGCGGCGAGCGGGCGGAGCGACGGCGGCGCCTGGCGCGCCTTC
>DATINU010000276.1:0-6003 GCA_035473955.1 Allosphingosinicella sp. | reverse complement strand
CCGAAGGCCAGCGACCAGCGCCAGCGCACCCGCTCGAGCGTGAAGGCGAAGGCGGCGAAGCCCGCGGCAAGGGCGATGGCGAGGCTGAGCCGCCAGACGTCCCCGGTCATGGACCAGTCATGGTCGACCGCAAAATCGTGGGTCAGCAGGTAGAAGGCGAGCCCGCAGGCGAGCCCGCCGCCGAGCAGCAGCGGGGCCCGGAGCGGCCAGGGGTCGTGATCCACGCGGTCGCTGCGCTCGTCGGTCATGCCTGCTCTCCCCTCGGCCTTAAGGAACATGTGGCAAATCCAGCCACTTGGCAACGCGGCTTGCATCGCCCGGCGCCATCGGCTTGAGGGACGCGATGGCGAAACCCCGTTCCAGCTGCGCCGTGAGATTCCTGTGGGTCGTCGCTGGGCTGATTGTGCTCGTGCTGCTGCTCGCCGGGCTCTACCGCTATTTCGAGAAGGAGCTGATGCGCTGGGCCTTCGTGCCGAGCGTCGACTATAGCGAGGTGCCGATGCCGAACGGCGCCGATTACCGCCAGGCGCGCCTCTGGATCGCGCGGCCCGACATCCCCGACAACCCGGCGCTCTGGAGGCCCGCGGGTGTCCGGCCCGGCGGGGCGCCCCGCGCCTCGGTCTTCTTCGTCCACCCGACCAGCTTCCTCGAATCCACCAGCTGGAACGCCCCCATTGACGACCGGGAATCGCAGGATCGTGCCGCCCTCTTCGTCCGCAGCCAGGCGAGCGCGTTCAATGCCATCGGCGCGATCTGGGCCCCGAAATACCGCCAGGCCACGTTCGGCGCCTTCCTGACCAGCCCGGACAAGGCCCGCCGCGCGCTCGACCTCGCCTATGGCGACGTGCTCGCCGCCTATGAGGAATTCCTGCGCGAGGCGCCCGCCGGCCGCCCGATCGTCCTCGCCGCGCACAGCCAGGGCAGCCTGCACCTGCTGCGGCTGCTCGAGCAGCGCGTGCGCGGCGCTCCGGAAGCCGAGCGCGTCGCCGCGGTCTATGTCATCGGCTGGCCGGTCTCGGAGACGGCTGACCTGCCCGCCCTTCCCTTCCCGGCCTGCGCGCGGCCGGACGAGCCGGCCTGCATCCTCTCCTGGCAGAGCTTCTCCGAGCCCGCCGATCCGAGCCAAGTCACCGACGCCTACGACGCCTCCGCCGGCCCCGGCGGGGTCGCCCGCGCAGGCACGACGATGCTCTGCACCAATCCGCTGACCGGCACTCGCGGCGGCGCGGCGGGGGCCGAGCGCAATCTCGGCACGCTCGTTCCGGACGAGGATTTCAGCGGCGCCGAGCTCCGCCCCGGCGCGGTGCCGGCACGCTGCGGTCCGCGCGGCTTCCTTTCGATCGGCGACAATGCGGCGCTGCCCGAAATGGGCCCCTATGCGCTGCCCGGCAACAATTACCACGTCTACGATTATGCCTTGTTCTGGTCGAACATCCGCGCCGACGCCGAACGGCGGCTGGCGGCGTTCGAGGGGCCGCGATGATCGCCGACAGGGCGCCCGATTTCCGCGCGGCGCTGCCCGGCGGCGGCCGGCTGCTCGGCCTCGACGTCGGCACGAAGACGATCGGCACCGCGCTCTGCGACGCGGGCTGGACGATCGCTTCGCCGGCCGAGCTGATCCGCCGCACCAAATTCGCCAAAGACCTGGGCGCCATCAATTCCTTGATCGAAAAGCAGAATGTGGCCGGCCTCGTGCTCGGCCTGCCGCTCAATCTCGACGGCAGCGACAGCCCGCGCACCCAGTCGGTCCGCGCCTTCGCCCGCAACCTCGCCCCGCTGGCCTTGCCCATCCTGCTCTGGGACGAGCGCTGGTCGACGCAGGCCGTCACCCGCACCCTGATCGAAGCCGATGCCAGCCGCGCCCGCCGCGCCGAGCTGGTCGACAAGATGGCCGCCGCCTACATCCTCCAGGGCGCGATCGACGCGTTGACGATGTCGTAAACTGCCTGGGCTAGACGGCAGCCATGACCTTCTGGCCGGCCGCCTTCACTGTCCTGAGCTTGCTCAATTTGTGGACGATAATGTCCTTTTGGCGGGACAAGCAGAAAGCTGTCGCCGGCGAGCGACGAATCCCGGAAGCCGACCTTCTCGGCCTCGCTCTGATCGGCGGCTCGCCGGGCGCACTCCTCGCGCGGCACCTGTTTAGGCACAAAACGCGAAAGCAGCCTTTCTCCCTCGCTCTGTACCTGATCGCCACGACACAAACCGGAGTGCTGATCGGCTTCCTCGTCTTCTAGGCGCGCTTGAGCATGAGCGCTGCCGCGGTTAGTGCGCAGTTTCGATGCCTGGCGCCTTCCATCACCACGACTTGCTCGGGATCGAGGGGCTCTCCGCCTCCGATCTCCTCGCCATGCTCGACGCGGCCGAGCCGTGGATCGCGTTCAACCGCGGCGCGCGCAAGGCCGACGACCGGCTGGCGGGGCTGACCCAGATAAATGCCTTCTTCGAGAACAGCACGGGCACGCTCTTCTCCTTCGAGATCGCCGGCAAGCGCCTCGGCGCCCAAGTCTCGAACTTCCATCCGGCCGCCTCCAGCGTGCGCAAGGGCGAGAGCCTGGTCGATACGGCGATGACGCTGAACGCCATGCGCCCCGACATCCTGGTCATCCGCCACGAGGCCGAGGGCGCGGCCGCCGAGGTGGCGGAAATCATGGACTGCCCGGTGATCAATGCCGGCGACGGGGCGGGCGAGCATCCGACCCAGGCTTTGCTCGACGCGTTCACCATCCGCCGCCGGCTCGGGCGGGTCGAAGGCGTGACGGTCGCGATCTGCGGCGACATCGTGCACAGCCGGGTCGCGGGTTCGAACATGCGCGCGCTTCCCTTGCTCGGCGCGAACGTGCGGCTGGTCGGGCCGGAAAGCCTGCTGCCGAAGGATAATGCCCTGCCCCGCTTCACCGATTTCGACGAGGGTATCGCGAATGCCGACGTGGTGATGATGCTGCGCATCCAGCGCGAGCGGATGGAGGAGGATTTCCCCGACACTTTGCTCGATTTCCACAACGATTACGGCCTCACCCGCGCCCGCCTCGACGCTTATGCTCCGAACGCGATCGTCATGCATCCGGGGCCGATGAACCGGGGCGTCGAGATCGACGGCGAACTGGCCGACGATCCCGCCCGCTCGGCGATCCTCGAGCAGGTCGAATTGGGCGTCGCCGTGCGGATGGCCTGTCTCGACCTGCTGACCCGCAATCGGCGGGGGGCAGCTTCAATCTAGGCAGCTATGGAAAGGGCGGCTGGCCTTGGCCCGCCAGCCGCCCTCCAGAGGGGACCCTTGGGTCCTGAAGCTTCGAAAATTCAGACGTTGCGCCGGCGCGGATCGGCGTAGCGCGCGGCCCAGCGGATCGCGGCGTCGCCGGCCTGCGCCCGCACGAAGCAGACGCCGCCGCGGGCCTTGATCGCGCCGCACAGGCGCTGCGCATCGGCGGTCGAGGCGAAGCCCGAGACCGAGACGCGATGCAAGGTGCGGCCTTCATGATCGAAGGTCGTGGTCAGCGGCCGGTAGTCGGCGAGATGATAGTCGCGCTCGGCGGAGACCCAGGCGCGCTCGGCATTGCCTTCGTTGCTGAATGCCCCGAGCTGGACGACGACCGGCTGGTTGCCGCGATTGACTTCGACATGACGCGCGCGGCGGAAGGGCGGCGGCGGCGTGCGCGCCGCACCGGCCTCGGCGCGGATCAGGGGCGCCTGCGGCTCGTCGAACGACGGCGCGGGCGGGGTATAGGCGGCCTGGACCGGCGCCGGCAGCGGCGCGGGCGGGAGCGGCGCTTCCGGGACGTCGTTCACCACTGCGGCGACCTCGGCGAGCGCCGGCTGCTGCGCAGCCTGCGCGACGGCCGGGACGATGGCCGGCGCAGGCTCGGCGGCCGCGACGGCCACGGGCGCGGGCGCATCGGCTTCGGGCTGGACATAGGCTTGGGCGGTGGGCGCCCAGAAAGCGGGCGCTTCGGCCGGGGCCGCTTCAGCGACCTGGACAGGCTCGGGCGCGGGCGCCGGGACGGGCGCGAACGAAGCCTGCGAAACCGCGGGCGCGGGCTGGGTGGCCTCGGCGAATGCGACGGCATTGTCGTCGGCCACAGGCGCGAGCGCGAGGCGGACCGGCTGACCCGGATCCTCGCCCGGAGTCACGCCGAGCAGGCCGGCGACCTGCTGCGGGCCGGAATCGGGCCGGGCGAAGGCCGCCCATTGCTGCAGCCTCGCGCCAAGCTCGGAGGAAGGCAGATCCTGCGCCGCGACTGCGCGGGCGCGGCGCCAGTCGCCCGAAATCGCATAGGCAAGCGCGAGATTCTGGCGGATGCGCGGCGTTACCGTGGAGCGGCGCGCGGCGTCTTCCAAGATCGTGATCGCGCGGTCGGTGCGGCCGGCCAGCGCATAAGCGAGGCCGATATCGGAAGGCGGCGCGCTGCTCGCCAGCGCGTCGAGCTGGCGGCCGGCGGCCTGCGGACGGCCGAGCGCGACCAGGGTCAGCGCCGAATTGAGGCCGGCGCGGACATTCCCCGGATCGAGGATCAGCACATCGCCGAAAGTGGCGCGGGCCGATTCGAAGCGCCCGCTCTTCAGATAGATGTCGCCGAGCAACAGCCGGTAGCCGATGTCGCGCGGCGAAAGTGCGACCGCCTCCTCCATCTGGCTCAGCGCCTCGGCGAGCCGGCCTTCGCGCAGCGCCGTCGCGGCGCGCTCGTGGAGCTGCGCGGCCTCCCGGTCGGTGCGGCTATTGGCCTGGACCGTGTCGCCGAGCCGCCGCATCGCGGCGCCCGGCGCGCTGAAGCCGGCCGTGGTCATCGCGACGATGACGGTCGAGGCGGCGAACTTGAAGGCGGTCCGGTTCATGTCATCGGCCTTTTGCTGATCAGTTCCGTTTGGCCTTGGCGGCGGGAACCCGCTCGGCCAGGGCCTCGATCTCGGGAAGGGTGGCGAGCAGCTCGTCGAGCGCGCTCAGCACCAGTTGCTGCGCCGAGCGGCCGGTGACCGCCGTGGCGAGCCTCAGGCGCAGATGGCGATCGCCGTCGAGCCGCAGCGTGAACGCGGCTTTCCGCCCCTGCGTCGCGGCCGGAACGCGCCGCTTCGGCAGCGGAACGATTTCGGCGGGCGCCTTGGCGCGGATCGGCGCGGGCGCCGGAACCTCGACTTCGGCGAGCTCTTCGGCAGCCTCGATCTCTTCGGCGACTTCGGCCTCGAAGGCCTCGGCGACGGCGCGCTGCTGCGCGACCACCTCCGGCTCCTCGTCCTGGCGCGGCAGCTTCGGCGCGGGCGTCAGCGCCGCGATCGAGCTGGGGACGTGCTCGGGCAGATCGTCGCCCTCGATATCCTCGACCGGCTCATGGCCGCCCATGTCGTTCCAGCCCAGATCCTCGAAACCCTGGCTCGAGTGATAGCCCTGCGGGCGCATGGCGGGACGGGCGGTGCCCTTGCGGGCGAGCAGACCGGAGGAAAGCGAGGCGAAAGGCCGTGCTTCGTTCATGGCGGCCTCCCTCACTGACCCATGACCCGCCGGCCGAAGCCGGGGGCGGGTCGCTGCTGGAGGCTCGCCGGCACGGGGCCGCCGCCGGGGGCGGAGAAGATGGTGCGGCGGAAATTCTTTTCGAGCCGGTCGGCGACATAGTCCCACAGCTCTTCGACCTCGCGGGCCGATTTGGAATTGGGATCGACCTCCATCACCGTGCGGCCGTCGATCATCGAGGCGGCGAAATCGGTGCGGTGGTGGAGCGTGATCGGCGCGACCGTGCCGTGCTGCGACAGCGCGACCGCGGCTTCGTAGGTGATCTTCGCCTTGGGCGTGGCGCCGTTGACGACGAAGATGAGCGGCTTGCCGGCGCGCTCGCAAAGATCGACGGTGGCGCCGACGGCGCGAAGGTCGTGCGGGCTCGGCCGGGTGGGAATGACGATCAATTCGGCGACCTGGATGACCGACTGGATCGCCATGGTGATCGCGGGCGGCGTATCGACGACGGCGAGGCGGAAGCCCTGCTGGCGAAGCACCTCGAGGTCGGCGCCGAGGCG
>DATINU010000275.1:0-4410 GCA_035473955.1 Allosphingosinicella sp. | reverse complement strand
GAAATGTTCGACCAAGGCGGCGCGCCAGGCCTCGCGCGTCGCCGGATCGCCGAGCGTGTTGAGGCGCAGCTCGACCCGGTCGGCGAGGCCGAGCTCGGCCAGCAGCTGCGCGGCCATGGCGATCAGTTCGACGTCGGCGGCGGTCTCGGCCGCGCCGATGATCTCGGCGTCGAGCTGGTGGAACTGGCGAAAACGCCCCTTTTGCGGGCGCTCGTAGCGGAAGGCGGCGCCCCAGGTCGCGACCTTGAGCGGGGTGAATTGCTGCCAGCCGTCAGAGATGAAGGCGCGGCAGATGCCGGCGGTGAATTCGGGGCGCAGGGTCAGGCTCTCGCCGCCCCGATCCTCGAACGTGTACATTTCCTTGGAGACGACGTCGGTGGTCTCCCCGAGCGTCCGGGCGAAGACTTCGGTCGCCTCGAAGACCGGGACCTCGATATGCTGGAAGGCGTAGAGCCGGCGCACGCGATCGAACGCGTCCACGACGCGGTGGAAGCGATCGGCCTCGTCGCCGATCATGTCCTGGGTGCCCCGGACCTTCTGCGGACCCTTGCTCATCGCGCCGCGCTATAGCGAATTGTGCACTTTGCGGAAGGACCCCCAGGACGTAAGGCCCTTGCCATGAACATCGATCTCATTCCCCCCGGCGATGATGTGCCCGCGCGGATCAACGTGATCATCGAGGTGCCGCTGGGCGGCGAGCCGGTGAAATACGAGTTCGACAAGAAATCGGGTGCGATCTTCGTCGATCGCATCCTGCACACGTCGATGCGCTATCCGGCCAATTACGGCTTCGTGCCGCAGACGCTCGGCGAGGACGGCGACCCGCTCGACGCCCTGGTGATCGCCCGTTCGCCGCTGATCCCGGGCTGTGTGATCCGCGTCCGGCCGGTCGGCGTGCTGCTGATGGAAGACGATAAGGGCGGCGACGAGAAGCTGATCACCGTGCCGGTCGATTCGACCTTTCCTTATTATGCCGACGTTGACGACCTTTCCGATCTGCCGCCGATCGTCACCCAGCAGATCGAGCATTTCTTCAGCCACTACAAGGACCTCGAGCCCGGCAAATGGGCGAACCTCAACGGCTGGGGGACTCGCGAGACGGCCGAGCGGCTGATCATGGAAGCGATCGAACGCGCCAGGACCGACAAGCAGAGCTAGACGCATCCGGAACGATGAGGCAGGTTCCCGGCCATGATCCGGCCGCTCCTTTTCGGCCCGGCGCTTGCGCTGGCCGCCACCGCCGCTTTCTCCCAGCCCGCGGGAGGGCCCATGACCGCCGAACAGCGCACCAAGGCAGCGCTCGCCACGATCGAGGAGCTCAACCCGCGCCTCAACGCGGTGATCGCGGTCGATCCGACCGCGCTCGATCAGGCGCGCGCACTCGACCGGCAGCGCCGCGCCCACGGCCCCCTGTTCGGCATGCCGATCCTGATCAAGGATAATATCGAGACGGCAGGGCCACTGCCAACCACGGCCGGCAGCCTTGCGCTGATCAACAACGTTACCAATCGCGACGCGCCTTTGGTGGCAGGCTTGCGCGCGCACGGCGCGGTTATCGTCGGCAAGGCCAGCCTTTCCGAATGGGCGAACATCCGCTCGTCCGATTCCATCTCCGGATGGAGCGCGGTCGGCGGGCAGGTGCGCAACCCTTATGCGCTGGACCGCAATCCCTGCGGTTCCTCCTCGGGCAGCGCGGTGGCCGTGGCCTCGGGCATGGTTCCCGCCGCGATCGGCACCGAAACCGACGGCTCGATCACCTGCCCGGCCGCGATCAACGGCATCGTCGGCTTCAAGCCGAGCGTCGGCCTGGTCAGCCGCACCCATGTCGTGCCGATCAGCCACAGCCAGGACACGCCGGGGCCGATGACCTTGACCGTGCGCGACGCGGCCTTGATCATGAACGCCATCGCCGGCACCGATCCCGCCGACGCGGGCACCGCCGAAGCGGATGCACGGCGGGTCGACTATACCGCCGCGCTCCGCCCGGATGCGCTGAGAGGCGTGCGGATCGGCGTACTGCGCTTTTCCGCCGGCTTCGGCACCGAGGCGCCGTTCGAAGCGGCGCTGGCGGATCTGCGCGCGCAGGGCGCCGTTTTGGTCGAGATCGCGGAACTGCCGATCAACCGGCAGGAGCTGGGCCGCAACGAGATAGCCGTCTTGCGCAGCGAATTGAAGCACGATCTGAACGCCTATCTGGCGACGGCGCCGGCCGCGGTACGGAGCCGCACCCTGGCCGATCTGATCTCCTTCAACCGCGCCCATGCAGAGGCCGAAATGCCGCTCTTCGGCCAGGACACGTTCGAGGCCGCCGAAGCGACCGCCGGGCTCGACGAGGCGTACCGCACAGCCCGCGAAACCTCGCTCCGCCTCGCCGGGGCGGAGGGGATCGACAAGCTGCTGCGCGACAACAATGTCGTCGCCCTGGTCGCGCCGACCCGGCCGGCCGCCTGGCTGATCGACAGCGTGCACGGTGACGTCAGCCCGGGCGGCGGCCCCGCCGGCAGCCTCGCCGCCGTCGCCGGCTATCCGCACCTTACCGTGCCGATGGGCGAAGTTCGCGGGCTTCCCGTCGGCCTTTCCTTTATCGGCGCCAAGTGGGACGACGCTCGCATCCTCGCCCTCGGCTACGCCTACGAGCAGGCCACGCACCGCCGCTTCGCGCCGCGCCTGCTGCCGTCGATCGAGGAGAGCGACGCGGTCGCCCCGCATCTGCGGCCGGCGGCGCGCCCCTGAACCGTCATCCTGATGAAAGTCAGGATCCATAGCTCATTTTTCCACGCCGGGTTCGTGGATCCCGGATCAAGTCCGGGATGACGATTGGGCTTGCTAAGGCTGCTTCGGTTTCCGCTTCCTGACCGGCCGCCGCCGTCCCGCTTCCGCGGCCACCGCGGCGTAACGCTGCATCGCCTCGGCATCGTCATAGACGTCGGTCGGCGCGCGGCGATAGTTCATGCCGTCGACGGTGCCGTCGTTGAAGGTCACGGTGAAGCGCTCGGTGCAGCCTTCGTCGTCCCAGAAGGGGTTAGCCTCATCGTCCGATTTGAACCAGAGGTCGCTGTCGACGATGATCGCGAAGATCGCCCCGTCGAGATAGAGCGTGGCGCCGCCCATCATCTTGCGCATCGATACCGAGCCCAGAGGCTCCAGCGCCTCCTGCACCCAGGCATACAGGCCCTCGTCATACGCCATCAGATCGCCGCCTCCACGTCCGCGAGCGGCACCGGCCGGCGCCGCGCCGCGATGATGCAGGCGGCGACGATCATCGCCGCGCCGGTCAGCGTCAAGGGGCGGACCGGCTCGGCGAAGACGAGAATGCCGAGCAGGCTCGCCCAGATGAAGGCGGTATATTCGACCGGCGCCAGATATTGCGCCTCGGCCCGGGCATAGGCCCAGGAAAGCAGCATCAGCGAGCCGAAGCCGAGCACGGCCGCGGCGACGATGGAGAGATATTCCTCCCGCGGCGGGAATTCCGCCAGCCAGGGCGAGAGCGCCAGATAGCACAGCGCGACGATCGCGCCGGTGAAGAAAGCGACCTCGACCGGCTTCGCGACCAAGGCCTGCTGGCGCATCAGCACGATGTTCCAGGCGTAGAAGATCGCCGAGGCGAGGATCGACATGGCGCCCCGGAAGGCCTCGGGCCCCATCTTCGCCTCCCATTGCGCGGCGAGGATGACGAGCACGCCGGCAAAGCCCAGCACGGAGGCGTAGATCGCGCGGCGCTCGATCTTCTCCTTGAGCACGAGCGCGGCGAGATAAAGCGCGATCAAGGGCGCGACGAAGGCGAGCGCGACCCCTTGCGCCAGCGGCACCCGCGCCAGCCCCCAGAAGAAGAGGATCGCCATGACCGACGACATCAGCCCGCGGATCAGGTGGATGCGCATCGCCGCCTTGCTGGGCCGGGGGCTGCGCAGGGCGAACCAGATTGTGCCGCCGATCAGCGCACCGACCACGACCCGCCAGAGCATCGCATTGTACGCCCCGAGCGAGAGCGAGAGCGCCTTCATCACGGCGTCCATGGCGGAGAAAAAGGCGATCCCCGCCGACGCCACCAGAAAGGCCGTGACGGAAGCTTTGCCGCCGATCGGGTGCTTCGAAGCCAAGCCGTTCTCCCCGGAACCGGATCCTGCTGGCCCCGCGCCGCCCACTCGCCTAAAATCGTGCGCTTGCGAAGCGAATTTTCGTAAGGGGTTCACGCATGAAACTTGTCCTCGGCATCGCTCTCGCCTCCGGCTTGGCCCCGGCCATGCAACCCGCGCCCGCACAAGAGCCTCCGATCATTGTCGCCGACACCCGCATCAGGATCGAGCGAACCCAGGTGGGGGATGAAGCGGCACTCGCCCGGCTGCGCCGCAACAGCGGCATCACGCTGCAATGGATCAGCTTCGAAGCGCCGGCGCGCGGCCATGTCCT
>DATINU010000274.1:0-4313 GCA_035473955.1 Allosphingosinicella sp. | reverse complement strand
TTTTACACATGTCATTCCAATCCCTCGGGCTGTCGCAGCCCATCCTGCAGGCGCTCGCGCTCAAGGACTATAAGGACGCGACCCCCATCCAGACGCAGGCCATTCCGACGGTCCTCACCGGCCGCGACCTGCTCGGCATCGCGCAGACCGGCACCGGCAAGACCGCGGCCTTCATGCTGCCGTCGATCGATCGCCTCCGCCAGACCGACCGCCGCGCCGGGCCCCGCGCCTGCCGCATGCTGGTGCTGGCGCCGACCCGCGAGCTGGCCAGCCAGATCGCCGACAGCGCCCGCGCCTACGGCCAGTTTTCGCAGCTGCGCGTCGCCACCGTCTTCGGCGGCACCTCGATCGGCAAGAACCGGCAGGAGCTGGCCCGCGGCGTCGACGTGCTCGTCGCCACGCCGGGGCGCCTGATCGACCTGATCGAGCAGAATTACCTGACCCTGCGCGAGGTCGAGATCCTCGTCCTCGACGAGGCCGACCAGATGATGGACCTCGGCTTCATCCATGCGCTGAAGCAGATCGTCCGGCTGCTGCCGGCCAAGCGCCAGACCCTGTTCTTCTCGGCGACCATGCCCAAGACGATCCAGCAGCTGGCCGCCCAGTTCATCACCGATCCCGTGCAGGTTTCGGTCGCCCCCGCCGCGACCACGGTCGAGCGCGTCGATCAGTACGTCACCTTCGTCCAGCAGGCCGAGAAGCAGGCCTTGCTCACCATGATGCTGCGCCACGGCTTTTCCGAGCGCGGCAATATGGACCGGGTGCTGATCTTCACCCGCACCAAGCATGGCGCGGACCGCGTCGTGAAGCTGCTCGCCGGCAACGGCATCGCCGCCAACGCGATCCACGGCAACAAGAGCCAGCCGCAGCGCGAGCGCGCTTTGGCCGCGTTCAAGGGCGGCCAGGTCAAGATCCTGATCGCGACCGACATCGCCGCGCGCGGCATCGACGTCTCGGGCGTCAGCCACGTGATCAATTTCGAGCTGCCCAACGTCGCCGAGCAATATGTCCACCGGATCGGGCGGACGGCGCGCGCCGGCGCCGCCGGCGTCGCCATCGCCTTCTGCGCGGACGACGAGAAGGCCTATCTCAAGGACATCGAGAAGCTGACCCGCCAGCGGATCGGCGTGGAGCCGCTGCCGGCGAACTTCCTCGCCGAGGCGCACCGGATCAAATCGACCCGCACCGCCCCGCCGCCGCCGTCCCGCGAGGACCGGCGCGAGGAGGAGCAGGGCCGCCGCCGGTTCGCGCCGCAGCGCCAGCAGCGCGGCCAGGGCCGCTATGCCGGCCGGGTCAAGCCGATGGGCGGGAGCCGCCGCGCGGCCAGCCGCTGAGGCTTGCCTTCGGGAACGCGCCCTGTTAGGGGCACGCCCCTGCGCCGCGGGCTCCGTCTCGCGGCGAACCCATTTCTGAGATTCGGTTCAAACGGAAAAGAGTGACGGACTTTTATGCAAATCCTCGTTCGCGATAACAATGTCGACCAGGCGCTGCGCGCCCTGAAGAAGAAGCTGCAGCGCGAGGGCGTCTATCGCGAGATGAAGCTGCGCCGTCATTACGAGAAGCCGAGCGAGAAGCGCGCCCGCGAGCGCGCCGCCGCGATCCGCCGGGCCCGCAAGCTCGAGCGCAAGCGCGCGGAGCGCGACGGCAGCCGCTGAGGCGCGATCCTTGTTGGCATCCCGGACGGGCGGCGATACAATGAACAGGTACAGGCTGCCCCGCAGCCTGTAGTCATATCTGGGAGATATGACGGCCTGCTCATTCGCCGCCCGTTTCTCGTTTGGGGGAAGATGATGTCCGAAGTTACCGCCGTTCCGATTCGTCCCCTCGCCCGCGGTTCGATGCTGAAGCTGTGGCTCGCCTTGATCGTGTTGATCGCGGCGGTGATCGGGATCGCCTGGCTCGGGACGGCGCCGCTGCAGCGGATCAAGACCGAGAGCGGCCTGCAATATCAGGTGCTGAAGGCCGGCGAGGGCCCGCGTATGACCGCCGCCGACGTGCTCGTCGCCAATTATACCGGGCGGACCGAAAGCGGCACGGAATTCGACAGCACGACCAGCCGGGGCCAGCCCTGGGTGACCACGGTCAACAACATCATCCCCGGCATGAAGGAAGCGCTGCAGCTGATGCAGGCGGGCGGACGCTACCGCGTCTGGATCCCGCCCCATCTCGGCTACGGCCCGGGCCGGGTGCCGCGCGGCGCGCCGTTCGGCGAGAACGACACGCTCGTCTTCGAGATCGAGGTGCTGCAGATCGCGCCGGGCATGGCGCAGATGTATGAAATGCAGCAGATGCAACAGATGCAGCAGCAAATGCAGCAATCGCAGGGCGGCGCGCCCGGCGCGCCCGGCGAGGGCACCGGAGCTTCCGCCGGAGGCCGGCCGGGGCGCTAGGCCCGGGCGCGGCGGCGGCGCTTCTTCGGCGCCGCTTCGGCCTCGGCTTCCGCTTCCGCTTCGTCGTCTTCCGATTTCTGCTCGAGGCCGGTCTTGATCATCGCGACGATCGGATCGGCGAGCGCCAGGCCCATCAGCCCGAACAAGGCGCCGAACAGGAGCTGCGCGCCGAGCACGAGGGCCGGGGCCATGTCGACCGTCTTCTTCGCCACGTAGGGCACGATCAGATAGCCGTCGACGACCTGCACGACCACGTAGACCCCGATCGCCCAGAGCCCCGCATCGACGCTGACCGAGAAGCCCGCAAGCACGATCAGCACGCCCGAAATGATCGCGCCGATATTGGGGAGGAAGGCGAGCACGCCGGTGAGGATGCCGAGCAAAGCCGCCATCGGCACGCCGCCGATCAGCAGCAGCAGCCAGGTGCCGACGCCTTCCACCGCCATGCCGATCAGCCGGCCGAACATCAGGCGCCGCATCACGAAGCCCATCCGCTCGGCGCTGCGGTAGAAACGGTCGCGGCTCTCCAGCGGCAGCATCCAGGCGACGCCGCGCTGATAGAGGCGGGGCTCGACCGCAATGAAGATGCCGATGACGAGGATCATCACCATCGAGGTGATTGCCCCGAGCGCGCTCGACACCGCCGTGCCCAGCCGGCCGAGCGAGCCCATCAGCTGGCCGGAAAGCTGCTGGATGTCGATGCCGCCGGTGACCAGGCCCATCTCGTTCGCCCAGGCGAGGACGCGATCGGCCTGAAGGGTGACCGCGAGCCGCAGCCGCGCCGCCTCCCCGGCCAGCTCCACTCCGGCGAAATAGACCGTCCAGACCAGGAAGCCGATCGCGCCGAGCGTCACGATGGCGAGCCGCCAGCCCCGCCCGATGGGGAGGACGCGGCCCAGGAGGCGCGTGCCGCCGTCCAGCATCGCCGCCAGCACGATGCCGGCAAGGATCAGGAGCAGGGGCTGGGCGAGGACGATCACGCCCACGACCAGAAGGATCAGGCCGATCCAGACGCTCGCCCGCTTCAGCTCCTCGCGGATCACCGGATCGCGGAATTCGACCGGACCGGCTTCCTCTGGCCGCGCGGGGGCGTCGCCGGCCATGTCAGCGCTCCTCTGGCGGCAGCGGCGGGCCGCGCTCGGCGTGGAGGGAGGTGCCGGCGCGGCCGCCGCGCAGCGCCGTGAACCAGCTGATCGGGTTCCAATAGGAGGAAGAGCCGTCCAGGCTGAAGGTGATGAACTCGGCCCGGCCGCCGATATTTTCCCAGGGCACCGGCCCGTCGAGACCGAGATTTTCGGCCGAGACGCGGCTGTCGGCGCTATTGTCCCGATTGTCGCCCATCAGGAAGACACGGCCTTCGGGTACGGTGATGCGTGCAAAATCATCGGGCACCGTGTGGCCGATATCGATCGTGTCGTAGGACCGCCCTCCGGTCGCGGTCGGGATCGTCTCGCGGAACACCGGCATCCGGCAATAGAGCCGTCCGTCCGGGCCGCGCTCCTGCGCGACCGTCGGGCCCGTCTGGCAGGGAGTGTTGATGTCGACGGGTATCATCGTGCGCTCGCGGGGCTGGCGCGGCAGGGGGCGGCCGTTCAGCCAGACCACGCCGTCGATCAGCTCGATCGTGTCGCCGGGCAGGCCGATGACGCGCTTGATATAATCGGAATTGCCGCCGGGCGGAGTGAGGATGACGACGTCGCCGCGCTCCGGAAGCGCGCCCCAGAGCCGGCCCTGGAAGTGCGGCAGGACATGGAAGCTCGGCGAGACCCACGACCAGCCATAGGGATATTTGGTCACCACCAGCCGGTCGCCGACCAGAAGACCCGGCATCATCGATTCGCTGGGGATGTAGAAGGGCTTGGCGATCAGCGAGTGGAAGGTGAGTACGGCGAGGATCAGCCAGAAGATCGCCTTGATCTCCCC
>DATINU010000273.1:0-7729 GCA_035473955.1 Allosphingosinicella sp. | reverse complement strand
CTTCGTCAAGGAGAAGCTCGACGAGCGCGACGCGCGCCACCAGCGCATGGGCGACAGCCGCTATGTCGTCGAGCCCAACGTGAAGGAGGGCAAAGGGGGCTTGCGCGATCTCCATACGCTCTACTGGATCGGCAAATATGCCTACCGGCTGCGCGCCGTGGACGAGCTGGTCGAGGCCGGGCTCCTCGCCGCCGAGGAGCTGCGCCAGTTCCACAAGGCCGAGCGCTTCCTGTGGGCGGTGCGCTGCCACCTCCATCTCGCCGCCGGCCGGGCCGAGGAGCGGCTCACCTTCGACTATCAGCGCGAGATCGCGGCGCGGATGAACTATGCCGACCGGCCCGGCAAATCGGCGGTCGAGCGCTTCATGCGCCACTATTTCCTGCACGCGCGCACCGTCGGCGATCTCACCGGCATCTTCCTCGCCCATCTCGACGAGAAGTTCGCCAAGCGCGGCCGCCGCATCGGCCTGCCGGCTTTCCGCCGCCGCCCGAGCAAGCTCGAAGGCTTCATGCTCGATCGCGGGCGCCTCGCCGTGCCCGATGACGATTTCTTCGCGGCCGATCCGGTGCGTTTGATCCAGTTGTTCGCGCTGGCCGACCGGCACGTCCTCGAAATCCACCCGATGACGATGCGCGCCGCCGGCCGCTGCGCCAGGCTGATCGACGCCGCGGTCCGCGCCGAGCCCAAGGCGAACGCGCTCTTCCTCGACGTGCTGACCAGTCCCCGCGATCCCGAGACGGTGCTGCGCTGGATGAACGAAGCCGGGATCTTCGGGCGCTTCATTCCCGATTTCGGCCGCGTCGTCGCGCAGATGCAGTTCGACATGTATCACCATTATACGGTCGACGAGCATTCGATCCGCGCGATCGGCCTGCTCTCCCGGATCGAGCGCGGCCTGTTCAAGGAGGAGCACAGCCTCGCCACCGCGCTCTTCCCCCGTATCGCCTCGCGACGGGTCCTCTATGCCGCGGTGCTGCTCCACGACATCGCCAAGGGACGGGGCGGCGACCATAGCGAGCTGGGGGCGGAGGTGGCGCTCGCGCTCTGCCCGCGCCTCGGCCTTTCCGACGCGGAAACCGAGACCGTCGCCTGGCTGGTCCGCTGGCACCTGCTCATGTCGGCGACCGCCTTCAAGCGCGATCTCGCCGATCCCAAAACGATCCACGACTTCGTCGATCGCGTGAAGAGCCTCGAGCGCCTCCGCCTGCTCTTCCTGCTCACGGTGGTGGACATCCGCGCCGTCGGCCCCGGCACCTGGAACAGCTGGAAGAGCCAGCTGCTGCGCGAGCTGTTCGATGCCTCCGAGGAAATGCTCCGCCTCGGCCACAAGCAGAAAGGCCGCAAGGAACGGATCGCCGCCACGCAGGGAGAGCTCGCCGCGCGCTTGCGCTGGGACGACAGCCGCTTCACCCGCTTCGCCTGGCGCCTGCCCGATTCCTATTGGCTCGCCGAACCGATGGACGTGATCGCCCGCAACGCCCGCTTCCTCGATGCCGCCGACCGCCGACCGGCCGGCGACGGGCATATCGAGGCGCTGGTGCAGGAAGACCGCGGCGCCACTTCGGTATCGATCTACGCCAGGGACCGGCCCGGCCTGTTCTACCGGATCGCCGGCGCGATCAGCCTGGCCGGCGGCAACATCATCGACGCGCGCATTCACACCACCGACGACGGCATGGCGCTCGACAATTTCCTGGTCCAGGACGGGAAGCGCGGCCCCTTCGCCGACCCGCATCAGCTGGAGCGGCTGAAGGCCGAGGTCATGCGCGCGCTGGCGGGTCACAAGCCTTCGGCCGAGCGGCTGGCGGCGCGGGCGCTGCCCTTGCCCCGCGCCGGCGCCTTCCGCATCCAGCCGGCCGTGTTCGTCGATAACAAGGCCTCGAACCGCTATACGGTGGTCGAGATCAATGCCCGCGATCGCTCGGCTTTGCTGTTCGAGCTGGCCCGGGCGATCTACGTCTCGCGCGCGCTGATCCACAGCGCCCATGTCGCCACTTATGGCGAACGCGCCGTCGACGTCTTCTACCTCACCGATCTGTCGGGCGAGAAGATCGAAGGCGCGGCCCGGCTCAAGGCGCTGCAGGCACGTTTGCTCAAGGCTTCCTCGCCGCCAACCCCCAGCCGCAAGGCGGCCTGAAGGGGAAGGGCCCACGGAAAAGGGCCCCGCCGTTGCCGGCGGAGCCCCCTTTCCGGTGTCGCTGCTGCTTTAGAAACGGAAGCGGCCGGTGATGCCGAACGTCCTCGGCTCGGCCAGGAAGGCCGAGAAGAGCTGGTTCGCGAAGGCGAAATTCGCGGTTTGCGCGGCGGGGCCGGCAACCGCGCCGAAGTCCGTCACATGGGCGCGGCTGTTCGAACCCTGGAACGGCGTGTTGAAGGCGACCTGCGAATAATCCTCGTTGAACAGGTTCTGCGCCCAGAGCTCCACCGACCAACGCTGGCCCGGCCCGCGGATGCCGAGGCGGGCGTTGAACAGCGCATAGCCGTCCTCCTCCTTCTCGGGGAACAGGTCGGAGCCGGTATTGTAGTCGTCGGTGAAGCGGGTATCGACATAGACGAGGCCGGTCATGCCCGAGCTGCCGAGCCGCGGCGTCCAGGTCATCGAGGCCGTCGCGACCAGCTCCGGTGCGTTGGACAGATTGTCGCCCGCCAGCAGGAACAGCGCCGGATCGAGCGGCGTGCCGGTATCGCGGCCGACCAGATCGTTCCGGTAGCGGGTCCGGGCATAGGTGATGCCGCCGGTGAACTGCAGGTCGCGGCGCGGATAGATCGCCATCTCGACCTCGACGCCCTGCGAGATCACCCCCGCATTGACATCGTCCGGGTTGCAGGCGCCGGTCGTGCCGCTGGGATCCTGATCGGCCGGCACCGTCTGGTTGTTGACGGTGTTGTTGCCGAGCGCGGCGTTGCAGCCATTGACGTTCTGCACGAGGAAGACCGAGCCGTTGAACGTGTTCAGCTGGAAATTGCCGAACGATTGGTGGAACGCGGCGACGTTCAGGGTGAAGCTCGGCCGGGTCCACTTGAAACCGAGCTCCCAAGAATCGACGATTTCCGGATCGTATTGCAGGTTGCCGGTATTGAAGCCCGCATTGCGTCCGCCGAACTGGCGCGGATCGGTCGGCGAGAAGATCGGCTGGCCGAGGGCCGAGCGATCGAGGTTGAAGCCGCCCGCTTTATAGCCGCGCGAATAGGAGCCGTAGAGCAGCAGGTCGCTGCTTGGCTTGAACGAGAGAATGGCGGTGCCAGTGAACTCGTCCTCGTCGCGCGAATCGCTGAGGTTGAGGGCATTGAGCGAGCTCGAGCTGTTGCCCTGGCAGGTCAGGTTGACGATGCCTTGGGCGAGGGCCTGCACGCTCTGCGCGGGAAGCCCGCCCACGCCGGTGCCCGGAAGCGGCGTGGCGCCGCCGGTCAGGAACGGCGCGAAGAACGCCTGCTGGGCCGGGCAGGCCGTATTGGTGTTGTTGAAGTTCGCCTCGAAATCCTTGCTCTCGCTGGTGTAGCGAAGCCCGAGGGTCAGGCTGAAATTGTCGGTGAAGTTGATGATATTGTGGGTGAAGATCGCCCAGTTGGTGCTGTCCTGGAAATAATTGGCGTTGTTGTCGCCGACATTGTTGACCGTGCTGAGCCGATCGAGGCCGGCAAGGAGGACCGGCGCGGCGGCGCCGAGGCCGGCGGCGAAGGCCTGTCGCCCCGTCGCGCCGCCCAAGGCCACTTGCGGGGTCGTCCCGAGACAGCCCGGCGCGGCCGTATTGCGCAGCAGCGGATTGGGGCTGACGGTGGCGACGATCCGGCAGGCGGCGAAAGCGCCATATTGGCTGCCGAAGCGCAGATTGTCGCGGACGTGCAGGTCCTCGGAGGCGAAATAGCCGCCGACCAGCCAGTCGAGCACGCCGTTGAACGCCGAACCCTGGAAGCGGATCTCCTGGGTGAAGGTCTGGAAGGCGCGGAAGCTGTTGTCGTCGTCGTCGCGGCGGAGCAGGTCGACATTGCTGTAGTCGGTGTCCGACGGCGAGTAGGATTGATAGTCGCGATAGGCGGTGATCGAGGTGAACCGCACATTGTCGTTGAGGTCCCAGTCGATCTGCGCCGAGAGGCCCCAATCGTTGGTATCGCCTTTGTAGGTCGTTCCCGGGGTCAGCGCGAGCTGCCGGTTGAACGGATCGCCGCGCGACGGGAAGAGGCCGCCCAGGCTGGCCAGCACGTCTACAATGCGGTTGCCATCGGCCGAGCCACCCTCGCCGGGCTGGCGGACGCGGAAGTCGCCGCCCTGGCCCGCGGTGGGGTCGAAGGTTTCGGCAAGGCCGACATAGACGGCGCCGCAGCAGGATTCGCGGCGATGCGAATAATCGCCGATCAGGCGGATCGAAAGCGCGTCATTGGGCTCGAACAGCAATTGGCCGCGGACCATCAGGCGGTTGCGGTTGTTGACGTGCTCCTCGGTTCCCGCGGAGGCGTTGACGACGTCGTAAAAGCCCTGGCGGCGCGCATAGACCGCGTCGAGCCGGAAGGCGATCTGCTCGGAAATCGGGCCGGTGACGGCGCCGGCGCCGCGGATCGCGTCGTGATTGCCGTAGCTCAGCTCGGCATAGCCGCCGAAATCGAAGGCCGGGCGCTGCGTGATGACGTGGATGAGGCCGGCCGAAGCGTTACGGCCGAAGAGCGTGCCCTGCGGGCCGCGCAGCACTTCGATCCGCTCGACCTCGCCAAGCTCGTTGAGGCCGATGCCGGAGCGCGAGCGATAAACGCCATCGATGAACACGGCGACCGAGCTTTCGAGGCCGGGATTGTCGCCGACCGTGCCGATGCCGCGGATTCGCGCCGAGCCATTGGCCTCGGTGCCGGTCGAGGAAACGAGCAGCGACGGCGCGAGCTGGTTCAGCTGGCGGATGTCGGTCGCGCCCGAATTCTGCATCTGCTGGCCGCCGACGGCGGTGACGGCGAGCGGCACGTCCTGCAGCACCTGACGGCGCCCTTGCGCGGTGACGACGATGTTTTGCTCGTTGCCCTGGTTTTCCAGCGCCTCGGCGGGAACCCCATCGACGGCCTGCGGTTCGTCCTGCGCAAAAGCCGGCGAAGCAAAGGCGACGAGGCTCGCGGACAGCAGCCAAAAGCTCTTCATGATAACCCTCCCCAGATAATGTCTTTTTGTTTGGGTGCAGGGCTATCCCCATTGTGGTCTTTTCGCCAGCGAAAAAACCGCAGTTTCCCGTTGGTTTGGGACGCTTCATGGCAATTTCGCAACAGAATGGTTTCAATTAGAAACGCATGATTTTGCCTGCCGTTACGGAAAGCTGGCTTCCTTGCCGCTTACGTAAGCTGCCAGAGAGAGGCACGGGCAAGCACGGAGTGCCGTGCGGCGGCGCTCCGGAGCGGAAATCGTGTCGCGAAAGGCTTATTTCGGGGCGAGTACCATCAGCATCTGGCGCCCTTCCATCCGCGGATGCTGCTCGATCTTGGCGGTTTCGGCAATGTCCGCCTGAACGCGCTCCATCAGGCGCATGCCGAGCTGGCCGTGGGCGAGCTCGCGCCCGCGGAAGCGGAGCGTGATCTTCACCTTGTCGCCCTCGCCGATGAACGCGAAAACCTTCTTCATCTTCACGTCGTAATCGTGATCGTCGATGTTGGGACGCATTTTGATCTCCTTGATCTCCTGCGTCTTTTGCGACTTGCGGGCGAGGTTGGCCTTCTTCTGGGCCTCATATTTGAATTTGCCGACGTCGAGGAACTTGCACACGGGCGGATCGGCATTGGGGGAGACTTCGACCAGGTCGAGGCCGACCTCGGCGGCCTGCTCGATCGCCTCGGCGGTCAGCAAGACTCCGATATTCTCGCCATTTTCATCGATCACGCGCACTTTCGGCACGGAGATGAACTCGTTGAAGCGGGGGCCGTTGAGCGGCGGGGCGGTTGGACGCCGGATTTGCGGGGAACGTATGTTGGTTTCTCCTGAAACGTGAAGCAGCGCTCCACCTAGTGAAAAAAGGCGGCGATTGAAAGATGCGCGCGGCAGGAGGCGCGGATTTCACGCCCTGCGCTGCGATTCAGCCGCGAAGGGCACCCATCGAAGTCCTATCTCGATGGGACCCGAAGGTCCGGCGGCAGCGCCTCTGCCTTCAGCCGCTCGATCAATGCGTCGAGGCCGATCACCTCCTGCCTGGCGTCGGCGCCGAGCGGGCGGAGCGCGACGTTGCGCTCCTCCGCCTCGCGCTTGCCGACGACGAGCAGATAGGGGGTGTGAGCGAGGCTGTGCTCGCGCACCTTGTAGTTGATCTTCTCGTTCCTGAGATCGGTCTCGACGCGCAACCCCGCCGCTTCAAGCGCGGCGGCGACCTCGCGGGCATAATCGTCCGCCTCGGACACGATCGTCGCCACCGTCGCCTGGACCGGCGCCAGCCAGAGCGGGAAGCGGCCGGCATGATGCTCGATCAAGATGCCGAGGAAGCGCTCGAACGTCCCGAGGATCGCGCGGTGGAGCATGACCGGTATGTGCTTCTCGCCGTCCTCGCCGATGTAGAAGGCGCCGAGCCGCTCGGGCATGACATAGTCGAGCTGGAGGGTGCCGCACTGCCAGGTGCGGCCGATCGCGTCGGTCAGGTGGAATTCGAGCTTGGGCGAATAGAAGGCGCCTTCGCCCGGCAGCTCCGCCCACTGATATTCGGAGCCGTCGCGGCCGGCGAGGCGGACGGCGTCGCGCAGGTCCTGCTCGGCCCGGTCCCAGGTTTCGTCGCTGCCGTGGCGCTGCTCGGGACGCAAGGCGAGCTTGATCGCATAGTTGGCGAACCCAAGGTCGCGGTAGATCGAATCGAGCAGGTCGCAAAAGCTGCGCGTCTCGGCGACGATCTGGTCCTCGCGGCAGAAGATATGGGCGTCGTCCTGGGTGAACTGGCGGACGCGCAAGATGCCGTGGAGCGCGCCGTGCGGCTCGTTCCTGTGGCAGCAGCCGAATTCGGCGAAGCGGATGGGCAGGTCGCGATAGGATTTGATGCCTTGGCGGAAGATCAGGATGTGCGCCGGGCAGTTCATCGGCTTCAGCGCCATCAGCGCGGCCTCGCCGGAGAGGATCGGCCCGTCCTCCTCGATATTGGGCACTTCGTCGGGGACGACGAACATGTTCTCGCGATACTTGCCCCAATGGCCGGAGGCCTCCCACTGCCGGGCATCCATCAGCTGCGGCGTCTTCACCTCGCGATAGCCGGCCGCGTCGAGCCGGCGGCGCATATAGGCTTCGAGCTGGCGCCAGATGATATAGCCCTTGGCGTGCCAGAAGACCGAGCCGTGTGCCTCGCTTTGCAGATGGAAGAGGTCCATCTCCTGACCGATCTTGCGGTGATCGCGCTTGGCTGCCTCCTCGAGCCGGACGAGATGCGCCTCGAGCTGTTTCCGGTTCAGCCAGCCCGTGCCGTAGATGCGGGAAAGCTGCGGATTGTTCTGGTCGCCGCGCCAATAGGCGCCCGAGACGCGGGTGAGCTTGAAAGCGTCGGGATCGAGCTTGCCGGTCGAGACGAGGTGCGGGCCGCGGCAGAGATCGAGCCAGTCGCCGGTCCGGTACATGGAGATGGTCTCGTCCTCGGGCAGCTCCATCACCCATTCGGCCTTGAAGCTCTCGCCCGCGGCGCGCCACTTGGCGATCAGGTCGTCGCGATCGATCACTTCGCGGATTAGCGGCTTGTTGGCGGCGATGATCTTGCGCATTTCCGCCTCGATCGCCGGCAGGTCCTCGTCGGTGAAG
>DATINU010000272.1:0-1872 GCA_035473955.1 Allosphingosinicella sp. | reverse complement strand
GTTCAGGCATACCTTCGAAGGAACCCGATGCCCAATTGGCCTCCGGCCTGTGGAACGTCTACTACGACATCCCGAATTTCCGGGCCACCACCTATGAGGCGCAGGGATTGTCGCCGTCCACGACCTGGCGGTCGGTCGGCGCCTCCACCGCCGGTTTCTTCACCGAGAGCTTCATCGACGAACTGGCGCGGACGGCGGGGCTGGAGGTACTCGCCTTCCGCTCCAACATGCTGGTGCACAATCCGCGCCTCGCCCGCTGCCTCGCCACCGCCGCCTCGATCGGCGGCTGGGACGGCGGGCCGCCGGGGAGCGGCATGGGCCTCGCCTGCCACGCCGCCTTCGGCTCTTACATCGCCGTGCTGGCCGAGGTGGAGGTGACGAACGACCAGCGGCTGCGCGTGGTCCGCGCCGTGGTCGCGGTCGATTGCGGTCGGACGATCAATCCGGAGATCGTGAAGCAGCAGATCGAAGGCGGGCTGGTCCACGGCATTTCGGCGGCGACCGGGCGGCCGATCGAGATCGTGCGGGGTACGCCGACGATCCGCCATATCGGGGAATATGGTCTTCCCACCCTGCGCGACGCGCCCGAGGTCAGCGTCGAGCTGCTGGAAAGCGAGGAGGCGCCGGGCGGGGTCACCGAGCTCGCCGTGCCGGTCGCCGGACCCGCCGTCGCCAATGCCTATTTCTCACTGACCGGCCAGCGGGCGCGGGCGCTGCCGATCCAGGTGGGACAGCGCGGATGAGCAAGATCGGCGTCCTTCTCGTCAATCTCGGTACGCCCGACGCGGCGGAGCCGAAGGCGGTGCGGCGCTATCTCGCCGAGTTCCTTTCGGACCGGCGGGTGGTGGAGATTCCGCCGTTCGTCTGGCAGCCGATCCTGCGGGGCATAATCCTCACCACCCGGCCGAAGAAATCGGCCCATGCCTATCGCCAGGTCTGGATGGAGGACGGCTCGCCGCTCGCCGTGTTCACGGCGCGGCAGGCGGCGGCGCTGGCCGGGAAGTTCGGGCCCGACGTCACGATCGACCATGCGATGCGCTACGGCAATCCGGGGATCGCCTCGCGGCTCGACGCGCTGCTCGCCGCCGGCTGCGACCGCATCCTGTTGGCCCCGCTCTACCCGCAATATTGCGCGGCGACGACGGCGACCGCCAACGACGCGGCCTTCGCCCATATCGCCTCGCTCCGCGCCCAGCCGGCACTGCGCACGCTGCCGCCTTATTTTGACGATCCGGCCTATATCGGCGCGCTGAAGGCAAGCGTGGAGGCCTCGCTCGCTTCGCTCGATTTCGCGCCCGAGGCGGTCCTCGCCAGCTTCCACGGCATGCCGGAACGGACCCGGGCGCTCGGCGATCCCTATCGCGATCATTGCGTGCGGACCGCCGTCCTGCTTGCCGAGGCGCTGGGGCGGGATTTGAAGCTTGCCTTCCAGTCGCGCTTCGGCCGGGCGAAATGGCTGGAGCCAGCCACCGACGCCACGCTCGCGGCGCTGCCCGGCGAAGGCGTCAAGAAGCTGGCGGTGCTCGCGCCGGGCTTTTCGGCCGATTGCCTCGAGACGCTGGAGGAGCTGGCGATCCGGGGGAAAGAGACGTTTCTCGCCGCCGGCGGCACGCACTTCGCCTATCTGCCCTGCCTGAACGACGGCGCGCCGGGGATCGCCATGCTGGAAGCGCTGATCGGGCGCGAACTTGAAGGTTGGCGCCCAGCGCAATAAGGCCCTCTCCAGACAAATAAGGAGAGGATCATGGCTCGCGTTGCAATCGTTACCGGTGGTTCCAGGGGCATAGGCGAGGCGATCAGCACCGCGCTTCGCGACGAGGGCGTCACGGTCGCCGCCAATTATGCCGGCAATGAGGAGCGCGCCCGCGAGTT